>JBEDKY010000315.1:0-5004 GCA_041171905.1 Pseudomonadota bacterium | reverse complement strand
CGTGATTCAGGGCGGTGCGGGCACGTCGACCAACATGAACGCCAATGAGGTGATTGCCAACCGCGCGTTGGAGTTGGCCGGGTTCGAAAAAGGCGACTACAAAAAAATTCACCCCAACAATCATGTGAACCTCGGACAGTCGACAAACGACGCCTATCCAACTGCAGTGCGCGTCGCCATTTTGCATTCGTTGCCGGTGCTCACCGAAGCCTTGGCAGAGTTGTGCGCAGCGTTTGGTCGCAAAGCGAAGGAATTCAACTCCGTCATCAAGATGGGCCGCACCCAGCTGCAGGATGCCGTGCCGATGACCCTTGGTCAGGAGTTCGAGGCTTTCCGGGTCAATCTGGAAGAAGACATCATGCGTCTGCAGGATGCCGCGCGCTTGTTCCTTGAAGTGAACTTGGGTGGAACTGCCATCGGGACCGGAATTACCGCGCATCCGGAGTATCGATCCAAAGCAATTTCGCATTTGAACAAGATAACCGGACTCTCGCTGGTCAGTTCTGCGAATCTGATTGAGGCGACACCCGACACAGGTTCATTCGTGTTGTTCTCAGGAATTCTCAAACGGCTCGCCACTAAGCTCAGTAAAATCTGCAACGACCTGCGTTTGCTTTCCAGCGGACCGCGCTGCGGACTGGGTGAAATCAACCTGCCGCCCATGCAGCCTGGATCCAGCATTATGCCAGGGAAGGTGAATCCGGTTATTCCGGAGGTTGTCAATCAGGTTGCATTCCAAGTGATTGGCAACGATCTGACCATCACACTCGCAGCCGAGGCAGGACAACTGCAGCTCAATGTGATGGAACCTGTCATCGTTTTCAATCTCTTCCAGTCGATGCAAATGCTTCCAAGAGCAATCCGCACGCTCTCGCGACTGTGCGTCACGGGCATCACGGCAAACGCGGAAGTTTGCCGGCGCTACGTTGAAAACAGCATTGGTCTTGTCACGGCTCTTAATCCACACATTGGCTATGAGAATTCAACACGTATCGCAAAGGAGGCGCTCGAGTCGGGTAAGAGCGTGTTTGATCTGGTACTTGAGCATAAACTTATGAGTCGTGAAAAACTCGAAGAGATTCTCCGCCCCGAGAATATGCTCACTGTCTAAAAAGCAGACGATTGCAAGAGCGGGGAGACCCGCAGATTTCATAAATAAAAAAAGACGGCCGCAGATGCGCGCCGTCTTTTTTCTTAACCCGCCCGAATCGAAGACCTTTCGGACTTATTGTTGTGAATGGTGTCTTTTTTTGCCCAGTCAAGCAAAGGACGTTTGAGTTTTTTGCCCGAAATTTCCTCGTAAGTTGATCCTCAGAGCATCGAAAAAACGCGAATAAGTCCATTCAAAATGGGCTTTCTCACAAAAAGAGGGGGTCGATTGATGAAGCGCATCCTTTCGTTGGTTTTTCTTGCCGCTGCCGCTGTCGGGTGCGGACGTTTCGAGCCGCAGTTGACGTCTGACGGGCAGCAGTTCTCAGAGCAGCAGAGCAACGCGGCTGCAGTCGGCAGCGTAGGCGATCCGGCTAAGCAAAACGCCGCTGGATTGGCGCGTGAATCTTCGCTACCAGCTGGTGTCCCCAATACCGCTTCGCAGATTGCGGCGAGCGCGAAAATGACGCCCGATCAAATCTTTTGTCCGTCAGGAAGCTGGTATTCGCCGAGCGAAAAAATGTGTGTGACTGAAACTCAGGCCATTGGTCCGTTTACGCGCGCTATGGTCGAACTCTGCAAAAAATATGGCGGAGGAAGCGCTGCGTGCGAGGGCGCTCGCTGGGAGAGAGCCTTTGCCGCACGGCTCAGGCTCGACGAGCCATGTCCGCGCGGTGCGTCTTTTGACTCTGCACGCCAAGCGTGTCTGGAAGGCAAGGAAGCCTTTGGTCCTTTCAAGGTGAGAGATGTCGAGGAATGCCGTCGCAAAGGCGGCGGTCCGGCTTGCGAGTCAATGCGCTGGAGTGCATCCATTATATCGGTGCGCGTACGTGGCGGAACAGCAAATAAAAAGCTGTTTGATTTTTATTCTGTGAGAACGAATTACAATTCTGTTTTTTCTGATGTGCTGAAGTTTTATCCTGCAGGCCGCAGCAATGGCTGTGTCGCATTCATGAGCACGGCCTTGCGCAGGTCGGGAACTGCGGTGCCGATATCTGAGTATATCAACGGAGAGTCTGTCTCGCTGGTGACAAAACCCTTCAGCCGTTATCTGACCGAGCGACTGGGCTGGACCAAGATCACTTCTGCGAACAATTTGCAGCCCGGTGATGTTGTCCTGACGGAAGACGATGCCCGCTACCCAAGTTATCCTGCACATACATACATGTTCTATGGCTGGTCGAACCAGCGGGCGGGTATTGGCTGGGTGATTGATAATCAAGATTTCATCCACGAGCGCAATATCTTTGGCTACGGCACGTACAACTTCACGCCGTTTGCCTATGCCCTGAGGTCGCCGGATTGAACGATGCTCGGCAGTTTGGGGTATTTCTCATGAAATTTTTCGCTGTGCCGTTTCTTGTTTTGGTGATCACCTTGCTCTCGGGATGTTTGAAAAAAACATCCCAAAGCATCACGGATGCCACATTTGAGTCGCTCACGTCAGGAAAAAACGCAGGCTTCAGAATTCTCCCTCAGACGGCAGCGCGCGACGCGTTGCGTCCGAGGGTGATTTACCGTTGCAACGATACTCAGTGCGGAGAAGCGTTTCAGCCAAGTAATGAGGAACGCGATATTTTCATTCCCTGCGAATCCGCACTTGGAACTTCGGCCCAGTCGCCTATCAAACCCTATTTAAGGCTGGTGGGTGAGGGCGAAAAGCGCGCGCTGATTGAGAAGGAAGCTCACAAGGTGGCCTGCCAGCAACCCATGGGCTTTGAGAAGTTAGTGGCAGAAGGTGTGCCGACGGGGCCCAAGGTGGTTCAGGGAGCACCGACCTGCCGTGTTTTTAAGCGGGACAAGGTCGCCTGTGAGGCAAACGCGGGCCTCGGTTGCAAATGGCTGACGCACCCAAGCCGCAACGGCGACCCTGCGGGTGGCGAGTGTATCGGCGTGCTGCGCAACAACGGTTCGCTTCTCACTGATCCAAATCTTCCAGGTAATTTCCAGAGTTTATCGGGACAAAGGCCGTCTGCGACGTGGTCCGACCCGAGTGCTTACAGACCCGCCGGAGCCGCCGCCCCCAGCAATCTGAAATGAAGCTTGACGGGGCTCATCTCTGTCATTATCACGTTCAGACTTTCAACGTGGATGCGCACCCTGTGGTGAGTGCCGCGCTGTGGCAATGCGGATACAAAGGAGCAAACAATGCGCGAGCTGATCAAACTCGTAGGAATCGACGAAAAAGGTAAACCAACGGGTTCTGTTTACGTCACCGACAAGAACAAGAAGACCACGACCAAGAAAATCGAACTCAAGAAATACTGCAAGTTCACCAAGAAGCACATCATCCACCGCGAATCGAAGATCTAAGTCTTCCGCGGACTGAATGTCCTGCTTGCAAAAAAAGAAGAACTCTTCTGAATGAAGGTCATCGCGTCTTTGCGATGACCTTCATTTCTACTGCAATAGGTGTTGGCAATCCTGTCACGCCAATGGTCGTTCTGCTCGGCCCGCTTTCCGCGTTGAAGTATTCCGAATAAACCGCATTGAATTTTTTAAAGTCTTTTTTGATGTCGGTGAGAAAACACTGAGCGTCGATGATGTCTGAAAGATCGCAGCCGGCGTCGCGAAGGATTGTCCGGATATTCTCGATGACCGATCGCGTTTGCACCTCAACGTCATAACTGAGCACCTCGCCCGACGCAGAGAGTGTCACACCCGGAATTTCCTTCTTGCCGCGCTCGCGCGGACCAATGCCAGACACGAAAATCAAATCGCCATAGCGTTTTGCGTGCGGGTAGGGGCCCACTGCCTCGGGAGCGGTCTGCGAAAAGATGGACTCAGGTGTTTTGGGGTTGCTCATGATCTGATCTCCACGTTTCAGTATTTTAAGGATAAGTATTTCAGGCCACGCTCGTTGCTGCGGCAGAGCATGCCACACTCAGGGCGCAGACCGATTATCGAATTGTACACAGATGTCTTTTGTTTCAGTGTAAAAATCGTAGGACCAGTCGCCGCCCTCTCTGCCGATTCCCGATGCTTTCACTCCGCCGAAGGGCACACGGAGGTCGCGCAGCATCCAGCCGTTCACCCAGACAATTCCTGCTTCCAGGCGGCGTGCGACGCGGTGCGCACGCGAAAGGTTTTCCGTCCAGACGCAGGCGGCGAGTCCGTATTGTGGTTCGTTGGCGAGTCTGATGGCCTCGTCTTCGTTCTCGAATGGAGTGACGGTGACGACGGGTCCGAAAATTTCCTCCTGAATCGCACGGCTATTATGAGGAACGTCGATAAGAATTGTCGGCTCGTAAAAGTGCCCGAGGTGATTTGGCGCAGGCAACTGAGCACGTTTGCCGCCGCAAAGAATGCGGCCTCCGTCGGCGACAGCTTGCTTCACATAACCGTCGACTTTTTCGAGATGATCGTGGCTTACAATGGCACCCATCTGTGTTTCGGCCGAGGCTGGATTGCCAAGCTTGAAGTTTGCAGTCGCCGCTGCGAATGCTTCAAGAAAGTTTTGGTAGATAGATTTTTCAACGTAGATGCGCGACCCGCACAAACATATTTCACCCTGATTCAAAAATGACGAGCGGACCGAAGTTTGTACCGCCTTGTCGAGTTGTGCATCCGCAAAAATCACATTTGGGTTTTTTCCGCCGAGTTCGAGACTCAATTTTTTAAACAGCGGTGCGGCGGTGCGCGCCAGATGTCTGCCGGTATGTGTACCGCCCGTAAATGAAATGGCTTTGACGTCGGGATGCTCGACTATAGCTTGTCCGACCTTTGGGCCGGTTCCAAACAGCATATTCACAACGCCCGGTGTAACACCGGCTTCATGAAGAACTTCGCAGAGCATGAAGGCGGTCAGCGGAGTGAGTTCGGAGGGTTTGCAGATGACTGCGTTTCCGAAGGCGA
>JBEDKY010000314.1:0-7885 GCA_041171905.1 Pseudomonadota bacterium | reverse complement strand
TCGCACTGTTGAGAAGAAGCCGGAGTGGTTGGAAATGGCGCGCAGTGGCGCCGAATTCCTCAGGTATAAGGCACTCACTCCCGACAACCGAATTCCCTTCCGCATGACTGCCGACGGCACGCCAATTTACATCCAGCGCAAAATCTTCAGCGAATGTTTTTACATCATGGCGATGGCCGAATACGCGCGCGCAAGCGGCGACGAAAGCTATCTGAAGGAAGCGCAGCGGATGTTTGCGCTTGTATGGGATTGGGCGTTCGACTGGAGCAAGGTCGGCAGACCTTCGTATGCTGGCGAAACTCCTCTGCAGTCTCTTGCCGTGCCAATGATTCTGATGAACCTCATTGAGGAGCTCACCGACGGTCAAGCAGCGCCCTACGAAGCTGAGCTGGCACAATGTCAAAAAGCATTTTTGATGCATGTTAAGGTTGATGAAAAACGCGTCTATGAATTCGTTCGTACGGATGGCTCACTGTGTCGCGAGCTTCCTGAGGGCCGTCAGCTCAATCCAGGGCATGCAATCGAAGCGGGCTGGTTCCTCCAGCACTGGGCGCAGCGTCAAGGCAATGCGCAGTTGTCTGCTCTGGCCGTGGACGTTGTGCGTTGGTCGCATGCGGAAGGTTGGGACAATGAACATGGCGGACTGTTTTATTTCCTCGATGCTCAGGGCCATTCGCCGGTGCAACTCGAGTGGAACATGAAACTGTGGTGGCCACACTGCGAAGCTCTTTACGCGCATCTGCTCAACTACAGTGTGACGCGCAACGAGGGTGACTGGTCGCTTTTCCAGACAACCAAGGAATATACTTTCAAACACTTTCCCGATCGTGAGTTCGGCGAGTGGTATGGATACCTCGATCGACAAGGGCGCGTCAGCCAATCTTTCAAAGGTGGCGCGTATAAATGTGCGTTTCACGTTCCGCGTGCGCTGCTGCTGTGCCGGAATCTGCTCAAAACTCTGGAGGCAGGACAATGAACTGGTTCAACGGCACAAATCTTCTCGGCTCCCTCGATTACGCCGTGATCGCTGTATACCTTATCGGCATCATGATTTTTGGTTTGTGGCTCGAGCGAAAGGCGCGCGACAACATCGACGCCTACTTCCTTGGCAACCGCAATCTTCCTTGGTGGGCGCTGGGTGCTTCGGGCATGGCATCCAACACGGACATCGCCGGCACGATGGTGATTACGGCGTTGATTTACTCCATGGGCGTCAAGGGATTTTTCATTGAAATCCGCGGCGGAATCGTTTTGATAATGGCCTTCTTCATGATTTTTATGGGCAAGTGGACGCGCCGAGCGCAGGTTATGACTCTCGCTGAATGGATGCGGCTGCGTTTTGGTGACGGACGTGAAGGACGCACCGCACGGCTCATCAGTGCGCTTGCAAACTTGGTCGTTTCCGTTTGGATCATCAGCTATTTTGCAGTCGGCGGCGGTAAATTTTTCGGTATGTTGATGGGTATCGATGACCGCGTGGCATCAATAGCGCTCATCCTGCTGACGATGATCTACACGGCGGCGAGTGGCTTTTACGGTGTGGTGTGGACCGACGTCGTACAGGGCGGCCTCATCCTTGTCGCGGTGCTTTATGTGATTTACGTGGCGATGACTCAGGTTGCGTTGCCTGAAGAGTTCATGGTGTCGGTGCCCAACGGCCGCGGCGGATTCGAGGCTGTGCGTACAACGCTCAACGAGTGGGCCAATGTTATTCCTCCCATGAACATCGATCTCCCCGGAGAATATTCCCGCTACAATATCTTTGGCATCACGGTTTTCTTTTATCTGCTCAAAACCTGCATCGAAGGTTTTGCCGGAGCCGGCGGATACACAAGCCAACGATACTTCGCCGCCAAATCCGATCGCGAAGCGGGTTTGTTGTCGCTCTTCTGGATTTCGTTGTTGTCGTTTCGCTGGCCTCTGGTCATGGGTCTTGCCATCCTTGGAATCCATTACGGAATCACAACAGGAAAGGTGATTGATCCGGAGCTCGTTCTTCCCACGGTCATCGCCGAGTACATGCCCGCTGGTATGAAGGGGCTGGTGATTGCCTGCTTTATGGCGGCAGCCATGTCGACGTTTACGGCCATCATCAACGCGGGTGCCGCTTACTGGGTCAAAGACATCTACGAAACGTTTATCAACCCCAAAGCAAGCAATAAAACACTGATCTGGCATTCGCGGCTGGCCACTGTCGCGATTGTTCTTTTGGGCTTGGCCTTCAGTCTTGACAGCATCAACATCAACGACATCTGGGGTTGGATCACCATGGCCTTCGGCACCGGTTTGTTCATACCACTGCTGCTGCGCTGGTACTGGTGGCGCTATAACGGCTACGGTTTTGCAGCCGGTACGCTGTTTGGCATGGCCTCTGCTATTCTCATCCGCGTTTTGAAGATAGACCTGCCCGAATACATGAGTTTTCTCGCACCTAGCGCAATCTCGCTCGTGGGGTGCATTTTAGGAACAGTGTTGACGCCAGCCACGCCGCGTGAAACCCTCGTCAATTTCGTGAAAGTGACACGCCCCTTCGGTTTTTGGGGCGACATCGCCAAGCAGCTTCCGCAAAGCGAGCAAGATGCAATCCGCGCAGAAACGCGGCGCGATTTGGCTGCGATTCTTTTTGCGGTTCCTTGGCAGTTGGTTCTTTTCCTGTTGGGAATGGTGTTTGTGCTGCGCCAGTGGGATGTTTTTGCAGGTCTGCTTCTGGCATTCGTTGCACTCTCTGCGGGTGTTTACTGGTTCTGGTTCCGTCATCTCAGTGCAGGTGAAAAAGTCGCAGAATCAGAGCAAAAGGTTGCAACGGCGGGTGTGGTGCAGGAGCCCTGACGGGCTTGCTGCGCTGGGCTGGTCTGCGTTAACTTCAGATTGTTCTATCGATTGTGTCCCAATGAGGTTCCGATGCCGCAGTCTCTTCATGATTCGCTGACCAACCTCCGCCGCGCCAACGCGTCTTTGCATGCGTCACTCGATTTCGCCCCGCGTGACAGCATCATCATCAGTGCCATCATAAAGAATTTTGAATTCAATTATGAGTTATCCTGGAAGGCGATGCGCAGGTTGTTGGCTCATCATGGAGTTGCAACCTCAACTCCGCGACAGGCCATCGGCGAGGCATTTCGTAAAAGTTTTATCGACTCCGACAGAGTCTGGATTGCGATGATCGAAGACCGCAACCTCACAGTGCACACCTATGACGAAGCCTTCGCATTGCAAATGTCTGAACGTATAGAGAAACAGTATACAGCTCTTTTTGACGTGTTTCTCTCTCGTCTTGAGCAGGAAGTCGCTACCACATGAGGTGTGGTTCTGTGGAAGAAGGCGAGGTGTTGTCCTGGTTCGTTGAACAGGCGCGTGCGCTTGTGGGTGCCAGGCGGGTTGTGCTGTTTGGCTCGCGTGCGCGTGGCGATGCAGGAGAACGCTCCGATTTTGATATCGCTATAGAGACCGAGCATCCGGAGCGCATGCAGTTGCTGCGGGCGGTGGTGGATGAAAATCCGTTGACTCTGGTTGCATTTGATATTGTTGATTTGACTGCCGTGTCTCAAGAGTTTCGAAACCGGATTCTGAGTGAGGGACGCGATATTTTGTAACGCGTCATGCGTGTTTATTTTCTATGGGCACGGATTTGGACAACAAAATTTTTGAAATCCGACAAAGGGTTTTGGTGAACGGCCCGCAATTAAAAGTGCCAAAGTCAAACATCATCAATTTTTCGTGTAGTTTTTGCCGCCAATCGACATCTTGCAGTCCGACAGCGAGTAATTCTCGGTATAAGGACCTTTCGGAGGATTCACGGGATTGTCATAATCAGATCCGCCGGAACCGGTGACCGCCGCGCGCGTGATGAAGTAAGTGATCGACGAGCCGTTGTTCGTGTAATTGAGGTAGCTGATTTGCAGCGCACCCGCGGTGTCGGATGACTTTGTTCTGATGATTGCTGTCGTTTCGGTAAATTCCCATGAATGAAATCCGTCGGCGGACACCCATTTTCCCACCAGCGAACTGCATCCCGTTCCGCTGCCACCCGATTTGCCTCCGGATGTGGATTTCGTGCCTGACACGGTGCCCTTGATTTGTTTTCCCGTTGCATCTGCAAGCCAAAAAGTTCCCGACATTCCGTTTGGGTCTTCAACTGAGTAAATCCAGCCGTCGGAATATTTTTTACCGTTCTGGAATTGAAGGTTAATCTGCCCTGCAGCGCTGCTGCCGCCAGCACTGCCGACGAGTGTGAAGGAATCATCCAAGACCTGCGCGGTACCCTGCGCATTGCCGTATTTGTCGTTGATTGTGATGGAAAACTGTCCTGTGGCAGCACCTTCCGGCGAGAGCGTTCCACTGATCGAGTAGGGAGTGAAATTTGAATTTTCACCATCGTCGTCGCACGAAAATAGAAGAGCGCTCAGCAAAATCGAAATGAGGGTGTTTTTGAGTCCGGATTTCATGTCCACCTGCGCTTTGGGGTGAGGAACAGTCAGCCAATCATTGCGGTGTTCAAGCTTTAAACAGCTTTACCCGCCATTTTAAGTTGAATGATTCGTCTGACAAGCGGCTATGGCATTAATTTGCCGTGTCTTTTTTTCTCAATTAAAACTTCAACATTTGGCATCAATCTTGCAAAAGCCATCCGCATACAGCGTTGGACAATGTTTTCCAATGTGGTGGGGGATTTGGCTTTGAGCAGCGAAATGTCGCCGAGATTCACGGAGCGAAATCTTCAGCATTGGCTGTGTTTGCTGACTGCGTTGCTTGCTGCACTGTCGGCTGTTCTCGCAAGCTGCACACCCGCGGTGTCTTGGTTGAAACAACAAACGCAAACGAAATCTGCGCAGACCCAGTCTGAGCAAGCTCTGGTCAGCAATGCTTTTGCCTATGCTCGGTATGTCGCGATTAATCTCGACGGCGCTACCGGACACACGGATTGGACCGATGATTCGATTCGTCTGGCATTGAAAAAGAGTGCGGCAAACTCTGGTCTTTCCCCGTCCGACACACTGAAATTTTTGTCCATGCAACCGTCTTCTTCCGCGCAGGGCTCTACGGCACAGCGCATTGACGAGTTCACAGCACAGCACATGGCCTGCAGTGAGTCGGTTTCGGGCAACCCACGCAGCTGTTGCGAGTCCTTGGCATGGCCTATGGCTGTCTTGCCGGAATGGGGCCAGATGCCAGAAGAGCAGCGCACTCGACTGACACAAAGTGTTCAAAGGGGCTCAGAGGCGGGCTTGTCTTTGAATGTTTATGACAGTTGGGATGACGCTGGTGCTTTGGCTGCGCCCTTTCGTACTCAGGGGCTTAAGGCATGGCTTTCGGTCTGTCATGCCGTGGTTACAGATCAACCCGAAACATTACCGTTGTTTAAATCCTCTGCGTGGTTCAAAGCTGGGCAGTTGGAGGGGCAATGGTCGAAAGTCTTACATGCAAAATCACGTGCAAAACGCTTGCCAAGACGCATTTTCAAGCGCGCCGATGGCGTCGTTTCTCTCGCTGAAACACTCAGGCCGAACGACTGCAGCGTGCTCGAGAGCGAGATCATCATCCGCAGGCCCGATGGCTCGTTGAACTTTTGGGTTTATGACGCCGAGGGGAGGCGCGTTGCGACGAGCCACTTTCCGCCTGCGGGCCCGAGCAACGGGCTGACCCCCAGCACAATCGAAAAACCTTCGCCGGACAGCTGCATGGGTTGTCATTACAACCTAAAAACCCGTGAATTCAACGTGATGTTCCCGTCAGCTGAGGTTTTGAACCTGCCTTCAACGCGCTCACTTCCCGTTTTGTGTCAACAGCCGGATGATGAGTTGGCTGTGGATAATTGAGGACACACAAGCAGCAGTGGCGCCACCCGGTTGAATGACTGAATGACGGGCCGAGTGTGGTCGGCCAACCAGCCGAAAATGCCGGAAGAAAATCTCTCGACAAAGTAAAATTTGTGTTTTACCGCCAACCCTCCGGAATTGATGTTCCGTATGGCAAGAGGATTGGTGTTCATGCGCTCAGGATTGAAGTTCTTTGTTTGCACGATTGCGACATTTTTACTTCCCGCTTGTTCGCAACAAACGGATGTCGCTGCAACCCGCTTCACTTCAGAAATCGCCTCCATCGCGGCGCAGCCAGCCAAGAAGACTGCGTGTGTCAGTTTTCAGGGTAACGGCGTTTATTTTTCGTCACATGTCGGTGCTCTGATTGCACTCCTTGAAAGTAATTATGAGCCTGTCTTTGCGACCGGCGGATCAAGCGGAGCAATTCTTGCGAGCGTTTCTCGCGCGCTGGCCGAGAATCCGTCACTGGCGGGACGCTCCGGTTTTAACCCGCAAGCTGCGGCGCGTGTTTTGTCGGCGAGCGCTCCGATCATTGAATCTGTGTTGTTTCTTCCGCGTTTCACAACTCCTTTGATGCTGCTCGATTCACTTGACGTCTTCCTGACTGGTTCAAGTTTGGGAGTTCTGCGATCCGATCCAACGGATGGACTGGTCAATGCAGAATCGATTGTCGGACAGGCTTCTTTGGTGATTGATTTTTATCGCAGCACGGATTTTTCGGCCGCGTTGCAGAAAAACTCAATCGCTGAGCGCGAAAAAGCAATCGCACTGAGTTGGAAGAACTTTGCCAACACCATCGACGTCACTCCCGAACAAGTCGCCGATGCGCTTTTGCAGAGCCGCGAGTCGCTTCAGGCTGACGGTCAAACGCATCTGGTGACGATTCAGGATCGTTTTTTCAAGCTCTATCGCAGCAAAAAAGACACATTTCATACGAACTACAAAACGCAGCAGGACGCTTGGAACCATTTGATTGGTGGAAACGCCAAGGCATTCGGACTCGACTCCAAAGACCGCCGGCAAGGTTTGTTCAAAAAGTTGCTCGAGCGCATCAAATCACTTGAAAGCTTCGACGCACTGGCGGCCACTCTTTCCGGACAGTTCATGCTGGCAGATCCGGACCGCGTTTATCGCGCGTTCGAAGGTTTTGATTCGCGCACAAACAGACGCATCGAGATTCCCTCCAACACAATCATTCACAGTACCGCACGGCGTGCAAAGAAGACTGATGGTGAGTGGAAGGAAGCTCAGGGCATCGACAACTTGCATCAGGTGTATTTCACCAATCCCGCGCAAAGCCCCATGGTGGCGGATACTCTCACCCGACCTGAAAACAATCCGCTGCAGCCTCAGGACCGCTCTGCGCAGCCCGTCATTCCCAGCTCGCGAATTGTTGTGACAGGGCAGACTCTTGGCCCGACTCTGGCTGCGACAACCGGAGAGCCGACAGCATTTCTGCGTTTTCCATTGCAACTCGATGTACCAGCTCGGCTAAGGCTCGGCTGGACCAACGTAAACGAAGAGTTGTTCGGCTATGGCGGTTGGCTCGAAAAAGTCTCGCTCGGTACGGGTCGACAGTTCGAAACCTGCGATTCGCGCAATGTAGACGTTTACTTTTACACTTCCGACGGCGACGGTGTGAATCGCTTTGCAAAAATGGCGCTGCTTGGTCTGTTCTTGGATGCACCGATGCGCGGACTCCTCGCGCGGCAAATTGAGAACCCCACAGACATCAAGGCATTGCTCGGCGGGACAAGCACACACAATGGCTTAACAGAAGATGACATCCGGACAGGCTTTGACGCTACAGTTGGAGCTGCTGACAGCATTTTTGCCGACAACCGCAGCGCACTCGGACGCGGCGGACACATTCCTGTCAATTTCAATTATGTAAATCCGTCTGAAGTGAAGGGTGCTCTTGCTGAGCAGGTAAACGTTGCCATCCGCTCAAACCGTCGAGCTATGATTCTTGCCGCCTATGAGTTTACTCGTCGTGTGATGGTCGAAAAGAGCCTGTCGCGTGCGGCGCTTAACCTTTGGAATATTTCTGGCGATGACATCCGTGT
>JBEDKY010000313.1:0-3327 GCA_041171905.1 Pseudomonadota bacterium | reverse complement strand
AGCCGCATCCGCAATTGACGGTGTCCACGCCTCAATAACGGTGCGCCCTGCTCCGGGAGCTTTGGTGTTGCCGGCTTTTCGGCGCCAGCCTTTGGGCCGACTGATTGACTCTCGCCAGCATCCGATTGAGTGGGCGCAGACTGACGAAAACAGGTCAGTCCGGATAAATCGGATTGCACAATATAACCTTCGGCCGAGAGCTTTTCACCGATAAACGCCTCACTCAACCACGCGAGTGATGAACCCCAATAACCAAAGGTTTCGAGGCTAAGACGCACGGGAGACTTTCTGACGTCAAATTTGCGGCCCGAGGCTGCAGCTAGATTCGCGGTCTCTGTCGCTTTCACACCCGCAGGAAGCGAGTTTTTCCATTCTGCGCCCCAGACAACACTGCTGCCCAGCATCTGGCAAGTGTCCTTGCGAAAGAGCACAGCAAGACGCGCCACTTCCGTATCGGCCGTTTTACCGCTGCCAGCAAAAACAAAATAGGTGCGAAGTATCCCATCAAAAGGTTCATTCCACTTGTAATCACGAGTGCGGCGGTGAGAACCAAATTTAACTTCATCGCCTGCGGTCGCGTTCCATTGCTTGGCAAGCGATGAACGAAACTCATCCATGGATTGTTGATGCCTGACGATGCGCTCAGAATCAAAGGGAATGACCTGAGTGGGAGGCACCACCAAGATCGCCATTAGAGCAGGATTCCGATACCACCAGTCAGCGACAATGGCGCGCTGAAGTCTGCGCCGCCGCGTCCGTCGCTGCCGATAATCGTAAAATTCTTCAACTGGATGTCGATGAGATAGCGTCTTGCCATATAAAAGCGGCTGCCAATTGCGAAGCTCGCCATCGGACTCGTTTGCGCAAGTGGCTGAGGTCGTCCTTCAACACCATACTGGTTGCTGTCGGTTGTACCCACGTCTTTCATGTTCACAGATTTGCCGTCGACCACGAGAGTTTCTTTGAGCGGATAGAAATTGCTGAACGCAAGTCCCGCTCCCGCATTCAGATAAAAATCGAGGTAGACCACCTGCGAAAGGAAGAACAAGGATTTACCGTAAACAGGAGTCCATTGATAATTGATCGCGCCCAAAAAATTAAGTTCACGGACTGGCATGTATGCTGCATTCTTTTGGAACGGCGCACGGGTTTCGTAGTACTTTGGGTTTACGTCGATTTTCTTTTGATCCTGTGTCCCATCATCAGGCGATCCGTAACCGGGTTCGAGGATGGCCGCATCCTTGGGAGCGCTGGTGGCAGGCAACCCCTGCGGACAAGATGCGGCAGCACCCGGATTCTTGTCCGCATTGCGGGCTGCGTAGTCTGTATCGAGGTAAAAATTCTCAACACAGACGCGGTCGCTCTTATCGAAAGACTTGCCGACAAGAAATTCAAAGTTGATCGCATGCCATTCGTCGAGATGATACGTTCCTGAACCGCCAAACAGGAAGGTATTGATGAACGACTGGTTGAGAATCATGCCCCCACCACCGTTCAACTGAACGCGACCCTTTTTTGTATAGAACTTGCCCTTGACGACTTCATTGCCTTCAACGGACTTACGGTAGTCGGCACGCGCCTCTGCGGACAAGAATCCACCCGCGATACTTGCCATTGCAATCAATGCACCGAGCAGCTTGGCTCCTTTGGAAACTGCTGACTTTCCATTTCCGGACGAACTTTTTGCGGGTGTTCCAGGTAGCGGGGACGCTGTCGGGGTTGAATTCATGTTCAGTGTCTGCGGATAAACAGTGTGATGCAAAAAGCGGAGCCCCATCACACAGGAATTGCCCGCCTTGCCGCGTCCCATGGTGGGCATCAGCGGATGCATGTCGGTTGTCGGCTGTGCATTGAGAACGAGCGGAGCAACACAGTGTCGGCGGACATTCAATACCGTTGACTCATTGTGCGAGAAGACCGACACCGAGCGAGCGCTGGATAGATCGTTGATGGTCTGCACGGCTGCGTCAATACTATCTACCGGCACGATGGCAACATCAGGCGCGAAGAAGGCATTCGAAGCATAGACACTGCTCTTTATTTTGTCGTTGCTAAGTAAGTGGACTCCTGGAGAAACAAAAAAACCGCCGCCAGGATTGTCGATGGCTTTGCCCCAGCGCAGCGTTTCACCGGACTCACGGGCTGCGATGCCCTGAAAACGCAGAAAGCGCTCCCAAGAGGTTTGACTGCACAACGGCCCCATCACGTGCTGCGAGGGGTCTGCGAGTTCATTTTTAACTCCGATGGGCATCTGCTTCACCGCTTTTACGAATTTGTCGACGAACGCGTCGACAACCCGATGATCGACAAAAGCCAGTCCGGTTGATTCGAGGCGCTGCCCCGCATCCAGACAGGCACCGAGTAAAACTTTCTGCACACATTCGTCGAGATTCGCATCCGCAGAGATGATCGCAGCATTTTTTCCGCCGCCGCATAAAACCAGGCGAACATTCTGGTCGGTCGACATATCACGCCGCAGCTGCTCAAGAGATTCCTCGCCGCCGGTATAAAAAATCGTATCAAATTGATGGGAAAGGACGAGTCTCCGGTAAACTTCCAAGTCACCATAAACAACTTGAACGAGCCCGGCCGGAGGATTCGCCTGATGGATACAACTGGCAATCAACGATGCCGACAACGGACAATGCGCAGATGGTCTGAAACACACGGAGTTGCCAGCTGCGAGCGAAGTCAGAATGCTGAAAAGCGCGGTGTAAACTGGCAGCGCCACGTTGGTGCTGATCAACACCAATCCGACGGGAGCGTATGTCCAATTCCAGCCGAGCTCGGACTTTTGCGGCGACAATTCATCGGAGCAGAAACGCGGCAGGTGGCGGAAGATCTCCTCACACAATTCCCACTCTCGCTCGACAGCCCAGCGTGAACGGCCAAGCTCGAGCATCATTTGACTGCGCAGCTCATCGGCACTCTGCCTGAGATTGTTGATGATTGAATTGACAAACTGCATCCGCGACGAGAGCGATTGTGCGGCAAACTGAACCTGCGCGCGCTTCGCAGAGTCGACAATCTCACCGACAAGATCCTTATTCCAGCCGGTGACTGCCAGCACATCAAGCGGCTTGACAGGATTGCTCGCATGAAAAATGCGTTCAGGTTTTTCAAGTCTGAGAAACCGGCCATTGATATACGGAGAAAGAATCGTGGATGAGGTTCCCATACAGCACGTCCTCAAAAATTAGCCCTTACGCGACCCGCGTTCTCCATGCTAATCCGTTTACTTCTGAAATGAAATTGGAGCGTTCCGTCAAAAGAGGGCAATATTTTCCCAAATCTTGCGATCCAACGAAGAGGCGACGGTCTTTTTTG
>JBEDKY010000312.1:0-7778 GCA_041171905.1 Pseudomonadota bacterium | reverse complement strand
GACAACATCCACCCGCAGACTTGTCCGCTCCACGCCTTTGTGTCGAAAATCCAAAATTCAGTTCAACATGATGATCGATTCCGGATAATTTTTTATCCGGGTTGATCTTTACCACAGATGCGTTGATGGACGATGATGTTCGGGCGGGGCTGTATTTGCTGAGGATTCTGCTGACAACGAGTCGTCCGCTGCCTGCCTGCAGACCGAGATTGAAGCCTTCGCCAAACACTTGCCCGGACCAGTTTAGAACACCCGATAGTGCGGCCGGCACTGCCTGAAATGAAAAGACTCCTCGTGCATAAAGAAATCGCTCGTAGCCTGCACCCGTCGCCGCACGGACGGCGATTGCAGGAAGAACAGATTCCGGCTTGGCTCGCAAAACTGTGAGCGTAAACCCAGTTCTAGCCGACAAATCCAGCCATGATACGGCCTGAACATCATACTGCCGCCCGTTGGACGGAAAGTAGTTCGCCAGCGCAAGTTGAGCGTCATAGGATTCAATCACCTCTGCGTCGCAACGCTTCTGCGAAAAATCCAACCCGAGGCCCGAGCCCTGCGATGAACCTTTGTAGGATTTTAGTCCTGGAGGCCCATACGGAAATTGAATCTGCCCTGAGGTTAATTGAACCGACACCTGGGTCTGCAGACCGCAGCGCGAAGGAGCAAAATCGGTATCAGGACTGGCGATGGCATCCATCTCATCTTCTGAGAGAATGTCGGCGTGGACCGGAAAAACCGGAGCCAGCAAAACGACAACCAACCCTGTCCTTTTCAGAATCATTTCTCAGGTAAACTCCGCAATGACTCTCCCAACGCGACTAAGGAGCACAACGCAAAAAGACTGGCTCGCTTTTGTATCAATTCTCTCGGCAGATGCTGACCGAATTGTTTCTCGACGACGAGGACTGAGTCTCCGCCGTCAACAAACGACCAGCCCTGGGTGCTCAGACGTCCGAAAGAAGTTTCAAACTTAACTTTATCAAAACCGACTCTTTTGAACAGCCCCTGAAGCGCCAATGCAAAACACACTGTGCCAACCGGTTTGGATGCACTTCCACCTGAAGGACCCGCAATTCCAGTGACTGACAACGAAACAGCGGCACCAAACTGTCGAGAGATGCCTTCAGCCATTTGAGCCGCCGTCACAAGACTCACAGCTCCATGATTTTCTAGGGTCGACTCCGAGACACCAAGAATGTTTTTCTTAATCTCGTTGGAATAGGCGACGACACCGCCGCTAAAAATATCTGAACTGCCTGAAATAGAAGTCACCTCGGCAGCAATTCTGCCACCGGTGCAAGACTCTGCCAGAGCAAGGCTGAGTCCTGTTTCACGGTAGGTTTGCAGAAGCCGCTGCAAAAGAGTCTCGCGCCCGGTGTAGAGTAGCTTTGCACCAAATACCGCTTCAAGTCGTGTCAGCTCATTCGTCAAATCAAGTGCCTGTTGCTCAGCGGCTTGTTGCTGGCTTCGGATTAAATAAGTCACATAGCCCGCATGGGCCTGAAATGAAAAATCAACCTGAGGCAGCTTTTTCGAAATCTCGGACTCAATTTCGGAGATGAGGCTCTGAATCGCTGATTCACCCATTCCCCAGATAATCCATGGGCCCCATTCTCCGACACTCTGGTCGGCAGCACCAAGTAACGACTTCGCCTGTTCGACGTACATCGCCTCGCATTCCCAAGGCACCCCCGGGAGAGCGACGAGAGTCTTATTGCGCCCCTGCATCATAAAATGAACAGCGAAACCTGCCGCAGTGCCAAGTGAATTATTCAACATCACGGCACCCTCCGGGAGCATGGCTTGCTTTTTGTTGCTGTCCGGAATTTCTGTGCGGCCCAATTTTGCAAAAGCAGATAAACAAACGTCCCAAGCTTGTTGAGAAAACTTCAGAGGAAGGTTTGTGACAGAGGATACGATTTCACTTGTCAGGTCATCTTTTGTCGGTCCAAGCCCACCAGTCATGATGACGACATCGTTTTGAGCCAAAAGTTCAACAAGCGACTGCCTGAGTTTTGCACGATCGTCTCCGACGACACGCAGTTCGGAGATACGGAATCCAGATTGAATCAAATTTTGTGCAAGAAATCTTCCGTTTGTCTCCTGTGTCTTTCCGAACAAAATCTCATTGCCAGTAATCAGCAAACCTGCCTGAGCACCAACCGTTGGATGCACATCAGACGATTCCTGTTCCTGTTCGGCAAGCACGCTCAGAAATTCGTCGGTCAAGTCTTGGTCGTTGAGAAACACCTGCGGTTCGAAGTGACATCCACTTCGTTTGATCATCGCGCTGACACCGCAGTACTTTCCGTAGGAAAGTGCCACCGCGCGTGCAACCCGATCCGCCGCAAGCCCTTCGCCCGCAAGTCTGTATGTCAACTTACAGCTGTCGAAGACGCGCGGATGTTCGGACGTTTGAGTCAGTTCCGTTTCGATGACAAAACGCTCGAGCGGCTGACGCATTTTCTTCAGAATGGATACAACATCTACTCCCGTGCAACCTGCAATACCAAGCGCAACTAGGTCTTTGGGCGAATGGTATCGCTTGGGGGTTTCCGCCTCAGAGGATGCTCCCGTGCGGGTCGTCAGGCGTCCGTCTGAGAAACCTTCGAATTCAAGCTCGTGGGGAGGATCGTTTCTAAGCCAATGAGCTGTGAGTTTGATCACACCAACCTCCCGATGGATAATGGACTTAAATTGAGCCCTGTTCCGTCCGGAATGTCGGTACGGCGGACTTACCGGCGTTTAGCTTGTAACAAATAGGTGGATAATTCCAGAAGGGTCGGCTCAAAGGGTGACTCGCCTGAGATGATGCGATCCGCCCGAAGTTTGCAAGGCTCAACGAATTGCTCGTGCATTGGCCTGACCGTCTCCTTAAAACGCTCCTCAACAGACTCCGGGGTTCTGCCGCGTTCACGGACGTCCCGCCGCAATCGGCGATGAAATCGAACCTCTTCTCCCGCATCAATAAAAATCTTGTGATGAATCCGGGATTCCAATGAGGTGTCTGAAAAAATCAGGATTCCTTCGAGCAAAACTACAGGACGCGGGGCAACAATTCGCTGAATTCGCGTACGGGTGTACGATTTGAAATCGTATTGGGGAACGGCAATCTGGTGCCCGGCCGCGAGAAGATCGAGATGTGTGCACAGCAGTGGAAACTCGATCGCCTCCGGGTGATCGAAGTTGACCTGCAGTCGGTCTTCCATGTTCAGGTGCCCAAGATCCCGATAGTAATCATCTTGTTTGAGGTAAGCGACCTGGTCGGGCCCGAGGAGTTCAACCAACTTTTCGCAAAACGACGTTTTTCCACTTCCGGAGCCGCCGCAAACGCCAATCACCAGCGGGGCGACGTGTGAGCGTCCTTTGCCTCCCGTGGCATCAAGCACCTTGCGCGATAATGAATGCAGCCTCAGGGCTGACCATCCGAGCGTCATATCGTTTCCTCTGTTGAGCTGCCCCGTCCCTTAGCGGCCAGATTCGCTTTTGGCAAGTTGCAAAAAAAGGCCAAGGCAATAGACTGCGCCCGACCGTGGGAAAAACAAGTGTCAATGCGGGTTATTCGAGGACTTCCTCACCTGCCAAAGACTATCGGAGCAGACTATGATTCGTCGCCATTCAAGCTGCCAGACGGCAGATCCGTCCGGAGGCAACCCTCCAGGCCCCGAGGGAGGGGTGCAAATTGCGGGAGTCCGCTTCGATAAAGTGCCGCGGGTGCTCATCGCAAAGCCTGGCCTCGACGGTCATGACCGCGGAGCAAAATACATCGCCAAAGCGCTCAGAGATGCGGGCATGGAGGTGATCTACACCGGAATCCGCCAGTCGCCCGACGACATCGCCATCACCGCCGTTCAAGAAGACGTGGACGTCGTCGGACTGTCGCTCCTGTCCGGCGCGCACAGCGAGCTTTTTCCTCGCGTTCTCGAAGCACTCAAAAAACAGGGTGGCGCAAACATTCCGGTGATCGGCGGCGGGATAATTCCCGAAGAGGATATTCCTGATCTCATCAAAGCCGGAGTGGGTGCGATTTTCACGCCCGGTACCCGGATCGAAGACGTTATCGCTGAAATTAAGAGACTTCTGGAGAAGTAAACCGTGACACTGACAACAGCCCAGTCCATTGAACGACTTCATCTTGAACGCAATAAAGCCTTTGAAGGTGGTGGCACAAAACGCATCGAAGCCCAGCACAAAAAAGGTAAAATGACTGCCCGCGAGAGAATTACCGAATTCGTAGATGCCGGCAGTTTTGTCGAATTTGATGCCTTTGTGGTTCACAATTGTTCAGACTTCGGCATGGAAAAACAGAAAGTTTTGGGTGATGGGGTTGTTACCGGCTGCGGCAACGTCAATGGCCGGCCTGTATACATTTTTGCGCAGGACTTCACCGTCTTCGGTGGCAGTTTGTCCGAGATGCACGCCAAAAAAATCTGCAAGGTCATGGATCTTGCAGTCCAGAACGGAGCTCCGGTGGTCGGTCTCAACGACAGCGGGGGCGCACGAATTCAGGAAGGTGTTGCGAGCCTTGGTGGCTATGCGGAAATTTTTTATCGTAACACCCAAGCGAGCGGAGTGATTCCGCAAATTAGCGCAATCTTGGGCCCCTGTGCCGGCGGTGCAGTTTATTCGCCTGCCATCACAGACTTCATTGTGATGACTCAGCACACATCACATATGTTCATCACAGGGCCGGACGTCATTAAAACAGTGACTGGCGAGGAGATCGACTTTGAAACCCTCGGCGGTGCAGAGACTCACAACGTGAAGAGCGGCGTTGCCGATGCCGCCTGCGCCGACGAGTACGAAACAATACAGTTTCTCAAGAACCTGCTGAGCTATCTGCCGCAGAACAATCTTGAATCGCCCCCCTGCATCACATCGACCGACCCTCAGGATAGGAGTGACGCCGAACTCGACACGATCATTCCCGACAATCCCAACCAACCCTACAACATGCACGAAGTCATAAAGCGTGTCTGCGACGCAGGGTCTTTTCTTGAGCTGCAGCCAATGTATGCCAAGAACATCATCATCGGATTTGCACGGCTTGCCGGACAAACGGTCGGCATCGTTGCAAACAATCCGATGGCCCTTGCGGGCGTTCTGGACATCAATGCGAGCATCAAGGGCGCCCGTTTCGTGCGTTTTTGTGACTCCTTCAACATTCCGCTTGTGGTCTTTACCGACGTCCCCGGGTTTCTTCCCGGAACTGCGCAGGAGTTCGGCGGCATCATCAAACATGGCGCAAAACTCCTCTATGCATTTTCGGAGGCATCCGTTCCACGCTTCACCGTCATCACCCGCAAAGCGTATGGCGGCGCGTACGACGTGATGAACAGCAAACACATCGGCGCAGACCTCAACGTCGCTTGGCCATCAGCCGAAATTGCCGTGATGGGACCAGAGGGGGCCTGCAACATCATCTTTAAGAATGAAATCGCCCAAGCCGAAAACCCAGAGGCAAAACGCAAGGAATTGATTGACGCCTATCGCGACACATTTGCCAACCCGTATGTAGCAGCCTCCAAGGGCTTCATCGACGATATCATTGAACCTAAAAACACCCGCAAGACGTTGATAAATGCCCTGCGAATGAATGCAAACAAACGCAAGAATCTTCCGCGCAGAAAACACGGTAATATTCCTCTTTGAGGAATGTACGAGGAATGGCAGACCATGACGACACTTAAAAAATATCAGGAACTCTCGCACAGACCGTTCAAGAAAGTGCTCATTGCAAATCGCGGTGAAATTGCGGTGCGGGTGATCCGAGCGTGCAGGGACCTAGGCCTTTCGCCGATTGCCGTCTACTCGGAAGCCGACGCAGACAGCAGACACGTGTCGATGGCAGATCAAGCATGGTGCATCGGTGCGGGGCCGAGTTCGGAAAGTTATCTGCGTATCGACCGTATTATTGAAGCCGCAAAAGCATCTGGAGCCGAAGCTGTTCACCCCGGTTTTGGCTTTCTCTCTGAAAATGCCGATTTTGCAGACGCAGTACTACAAGCAGGTTTGGTTTGGGTCGGACCTTCTCCGACAGCCATCCACTCGATGGGTGACAAGACGTTTGCCAAACGTGCAGTTACGGCGGCAGGAGTTCCGTGCTCCCCAGGTAAAAACGAGCCACTGAAAGACGTCGCTGATCTGAAAAAAGTCATCGAACAAATCGGCTATCCGGTGATTCTCAAGGCAGCCGCCGGCGGCGGCGGCCGTGGCATGAGAGTGATTCGCAAAGCGGAGGACGTTGACGACGCGTTTGCCAATTGCCAGCGCGAAGCACAAAGCTATTTCGGAAATCCTGAAGTCTTCTGCGAGCGCTTCATTGAGCGCCCGCGTCACGTCGAAATTCAAATCCTCGCAGACAGCAAAGGCAACGTCGTTCATCTTTTCGAACGCGACTGCACAATTCAACGCCGCAACCAAAAGCTCATTGAGGAAGCGCCGTCGAGCTACATTTCAGCCGCAACCAGAGCTGAAATGGGGCGAGTCGCCGTCAAAGCGGCGCAGTCGGTGGGCTACGTCAATGCAGGAACATGCGAATTCATCCTCGAGTCACCTGAAAAGTTTTACTTCATGGAGATGAACACACGCATTCAGGTCGAGCACCCTGTATCTGAGGCCATCACGGGGATTGATCTCGTGCAATGGCAGCTCAGGGTTGCCGCGGGAGAATCACTTCCCTTCGCGCAGGGCGACTTGCAAATTCGCGGCTGGGCGTTTGAAGCCAGAATCAACGCGGAGGACCCCTTCAACGGTTTCCGACCGTCTGTCGGCGAGGTCACCAGACTTGAGCTTCCAGCTGGGCCAGGGGTTCGCGTGGACACGCACCTTTATGCCGGTTACCGGATTCCAACCCACTATGACTCGATGATTGCGAAAATCATCGTTCACGGCCAAAACCGAGAGGATGCGCTGGCCAAGCTGTTCAGAGCGCTCGGAGAAACTGTCATCGACGGCGTGGAAACAACCATACCGTACCATCAGGCATTGATACAAAGCGCCTCTTTCAAGGCAGGTGAATACACCACCCGCTTTGTTGAAGAGAATGAATCACTCCTCAAGGAATTCGAATCAAATCAAAATGAATTTAGTCCGGAGTTTGCGCTGGCCTCGCTGCTGAAAGTGAACGGACTGCGCAAAGGTCAGAGTGTAGGAAGCGACCAGACTCAAATCGGTCCGACATCCACTACTCCATCTGAGACGGGCACGGCAAATAACCCATGGGCGCATGCTCACCGACTCGATGCGACACGGCGCACATAAGGGGATGAAGAACAGATGAAATTCAAAGTACAGCAAAAAGGTGACGTCAACGGATGGTTCTTCGAGCTCCCTGATCACCTGGTGGCAAGCGGGCTGCGTTCCGGCATGACGGTCAAGGCAAAGCGCCTGAATGAAGATTTAAGCAGCGCAGAGGACGTTTCAGTCCGCCTGCATCCCGACGGCCGTTCGATTTGCGTTGGCAACACGGTTGTTCCGATCGCAGGCTCGGGTGCTCTTCTTAAGGGCAGCGACGCTCGCATCAAACTGGGTGCTCCGGCAACCTTCCGGCGAGTTACAGTCGAGCAAATCAAACCAATTGCAATCAAAAAATCCTCGGCAAACCTCGGCGGAGGAGATCAAAAATCTCCGCTCACAGGAAAAGTCTTGTCGGTGCTGGTGACCGACGGACAAAAAGTCAGCGAGGGCGACGTTCTTCTCACTATCGAAGCAATGAAGATGGAAAATCGCATCCAGGCCGAATGTGCCGGCGTGATCCGAAATATCAAAGTCAGCTC
>JBEDKY010000311.1:0-3949 GCA_041171905.1 Pseudomonadota bacterium | reverse complement strand
CAGACCAAGGGGGTTGACGGCCATTGAGATCCAGTGGAAATCAAAAACGTATTCGTCGGACGCGATGACCTGACGGGGTGGATCTCAATCAGGAAATCAAGTGGATCTCGATGAGGAAATTCGGCAGTCGGAAACGGTTCTCGACTAAATCAGTCAGGTTTGCGGGCAGAAACCCCAATCTTGCCGGTGTTATCGCGTTTGCCCGAATCATCACTTCTGGAGCTTCTGAGCGTCGTGTTGCTGAAGCCTGCAAGGCTCTCAACTACGAGGTGCGGTCTTTAAAAGAATTGACAAACCTGACAGCGTATCTTTTCGACATCAGCGTTCCGATGTTTATCGACTTTTCAATAAACTCTCATACCCTAGCTTTCCTCCGCAGCGGCCCATTCAATCGAGTGTGCGTTCCATTGCGAGAAATCGACGCGTTGCAACCCTCTTCAAGCACTGAAGCGGAATTTTTTGAGGCCGCAGACCGTCCTCATCGGCAGCGGGTACGTATATTGTTCCATGCGACTGCCTGAGTTTTTGCAAGGCTTCCGCAGGACGTCGGTAGTAGTAGTACGTCCAATACATTCGCACTTCAGGATCGGATGGCACAGAGCCTAAAATCCTTCGTGCATCTTCGACGAACATATTCTTTCTCTCAAGGTAAACCGCAGCAAAGGCCTTGAGCCCCGTCTGCAAATCTTTGAAAATGGGCGTGTTGACTGTTTCCCCAAGTTCGTTTGGAATTTTGAACGTCTCAAAATCTCGTCCAAGTTCAAACTGACCTACGTAGGGTTTTGAATATTTCCTAATTTGAAGCTTTTTAAATTCGTCGCCAAACCAATCAGTCCCTAACATCCCGAAGCCATTGACCGGCAGTTTGCGAGGATCAATTTTCAGCAGCCTCGATTGCCAGGAGTCGGGGATAACGACGTTTTGTTCGGCGCGCATCTTTTCCAGATTAATTGCAGATTTTTTGGATGACTCAACCACCTGCTGCAGGTCTGCTTCCACCCCTAGAAAGAATGCTTTCAGCTCCGCGCGACTCTTCGACTCAACGTATTTTCTGCGGCGTTCTTCAAGTTTATCATTGAAAAGTTTGCTCACATCACTGTCGACCTCTGATAGCCAATCGAATAGAAACGGAAGGCCTTCCCCCATCACGATGGTGTAGAATTCATAACGATCGGTGAAATAATCTCCTCCTGCAACAGTCGAGAGTCGTTCAAGAGATAAGAATTGAGACTTCATCCAATTTTCAAACTCCTTGGAATTCTCGTTGAACTTCATTCTCGGATAAACCGACCACTCGCTTCGATAGAAGGGACAACCCAAATAGGGTTTGACACCTCGATGTTTGAAGGAAAGCAGTCTTTTGAGTGATTCCTGCGATGCGTCCACGCTGCAGATAATTTCATTGTTTTTTTGCGGCGAGGATGATGCTGTTAGAGCGGACGAATCAGTTGGTTTTTGCGGCGGCTTGCAGGCCACCATTAGAAGTCCAAAAAGTACAGTTACTTTTTTCACAAAGTCTCTCCTTTTTTTGGCCTTATCGGATTTTACTGACTCAAAATCTAGACCCGTTCATTCAGTCTTGAACCGCTCTCCTCAAAGAACAGCATTGGTCTGTTGTTGATTTTCCACTCAATTACTTTCAAGGACTTGTGTTTAATGTATTTTAGATCGCTTCCCTTGGGTAAGTACTGTCGTATGATACCAATTCTGCTCTCTGCAGTCCACCGGTCAGGGGATTGGTACGGATGACAGAAGTAAACAGGAACACCGAGTTGCTTGGTCAATTGCTCGTAGTCTGTAAACTCCTTTCCTCGATCATTTGTCAGCGTCCTTTTTGGAAGCCTGAAGAGCAACTCCCTTGTCTTAGCAAGTGTCAGAGAGGCCGTGCGACGTGAGAGCTTACCCAACTTCACGTAGCGAGCCTTTCTGTCCACAAGCAAAAGCACTGAGTTGAGCTTGTCCTTTCCAAACATGGTGTCCCGCTCCCAATGACCAAGACGGCTTCTGTTGTTCGCACCGGTTGGTCTCATCTCGATCGACGTGGCATGCTTGATGACACCCCTGCGGTCCCTGTTTTTTTGCGGGAGTCGCGGCTTTCTGCGTCTATGGCTGAATTTCAGGTTGGTGAACAATGAGCCTCCAGCTTTAAAGTCATCATACACATGCTGTTAACTTGTCTCATGACAAAGCGATGCTTGCCTCTCATGCCGAAGCCGCTCTGATATCTGCAGGGGCGACCACTGATTTGCAAGAAGGCGGTTAATCGTCTTCTTCATGTGCGCCGTCATCTTTCGGGGTTCAGATCTCCATTCTTGGCTCTTCAAGCTACGCTTATGGGCCTGTTGATGTCGATATCCCCGACCACCTGTGTTCCTGCGTAACTCGCGGGAAATTTTGCTCTTGTTGAATCCGAGCTTTTCAGCAGCTTGAGACTGCGATAGACCAGCATCGATATAGGTTTGTATTTGGAAACTGTCCTCCGCCGTCATGCGACGATAATGACCCATGCAACCTCCAGAATTAAGCAACCTAGAGATTGCACAGCTCATCGTCGGCGTGACTTCTTTTTTGCTAGGTCACTGTTTTAATTGAGTTGCACTGACCAGTTGAACGCAGGCCCCTAATTGATCCTGAAAGCTCAAGAAAAATGGAAAACTACCGAAGACCCCCGTGGTTGTGTTGCAATGGGAGTGTTTCATGAAGTTTTTACTATTGAGTGTGGTCGGATTTTTGGTGTCCTGTAGCGTTCCTAACCGACCGCAGAACGTCGAATCAGATATTTCACAGGTTAATTTCAAGACTGAAGAAGTTATTGCCTCACTTGGGCAATCAAATGTGGTGGTCTGTGGAGATGTGACTGGGAATGGAAGCCTTAGCTCTTTGGATGCTGTCGATATCGAACTGATGGGAAAGGGATTAAAAGCACTTTCCGGCGAACTTTTGAGTATTGGTGATGTCAACTTTGATGGAAAATTATCCATTGAAGACAGCAAACTTGTTCAAGAGAAGGTCGTTGGTAAAAGAACGTATCTGCAATGCCCTGCGCTTTTCAGGACTGAGGAAGTCACTGCCTTGCTTGGTCGAACAAACCGGGTGGTCTGCGGAGATGTGACTGGGAATGGACTACTTACTTCTTTGGACGCAAGTGATATCGGACGGATGGGAATGGGTTTAAAAACACTTACCCCCGAACTTTTGAGTATTGGTGATGTCAATTTCGATGGAAAATTATCCATTGAAGACGGGCAACTTGTTCAAGAGATGGTTGTTGGTAAAAGAAAGTATCTGCAATGCCCTGCGCGCAGTGCAATATATTATTCGATTAGTGGGGGGTGCGGTGACGTAAATGGTAATGGCAGTGTTACTTCAGTCGACGCAAGCATGATCACGACCGTCGCCCTGGGTTTGGCAGAGCCCACAGCAGACATGTTACTCAAAGGTGATGTTGATTTAGATGGAAGACTTTCTGAAAAAGATTCTAAGTTGATTCAGCAATATGTAATTGGTCTCAGGAAAACTCTCGCTTGTCCCAATTATTTATTCCGTCCCACAACGGGACTGTAGTTCTCTTCAAATGAAACGAACACTGGATTTATTCGCAAGTGGCAGGAAAATCGCGCAAGCAAAAACGCATCTCGTGGGGACGGATTCTTCTAAAAAGCTAATTTTAACTGACCTGCTCAAGCCTGTTAAATGCCCAAAAAAATGAAACTTTTGCTCTTTGTTTTTGGTCGTCTTAACGTCACAACAACGTTGCTCGCAGGAGTGCTGCCCTGACCTGATCGGCTTTTCATAAAGCGTTGCGGCTGCGTTGCATAAATTGCCGGATCCGCTTTGTCCGATTGTCTGTGGAATTGTCTTTTCCATTGTACCGTGCCTTTCTTATTCGTGTTTTTAGACCGGCAAAGATTGTCAATTCCGAAGGCTCTCGCGCAGAGCAGAACTGATT
>JBEDKY010000310.1:0-3289 GCA_041171905.1 Pseudomonadota bacterium | reverse complement strand
GGGCTGACTCAGCAGTTTTTTTTGCGCGGGCGCTGTCCTGCATCACTGTGAGACCTTCTTTCCGAGTTCGATCAAGTCATTCAGGGCGAGCTGCAGAGCTTCTCTGTTGTTGTTCAGCGCGGCTGAAGTCATCCTCACCATGATCCTAGTGAGCTTAACGCGCGCTGCAAAGCCTCGCGATGCGATCTGTTTGACGTTTTCTTCGACCATGCGCAACGAGGAGTGGGCGGGGCCGAGAATTTGCGAATCAATCACCCGTTTTTGCAGTTCATAACTGATGGATTCTCCGAGCAGACTCCGCCATTCGTGGAAAGCGAG
The DNA here is from genome assembly GCA_041171905.1 of Pseudomonadota bacterium. GTDB lineage: Bacteria > Bdellovibrionota_B > Oligoflexia > Silvanigrellales > Silvanigrellaceae > RFOM01. The sequence continues at coordinate 2,971 of JBEDKY010000310.1, read as the reverse complement.
TCTGACTTCTGAGCGAACGTTGCGGAGACTGGCCTTCATTTCATGAACCATGTTTCTTTCTGAAATGGCGCATAAATTGTGCAAAGAAGTTGGCGGATTCAATGCTGATGCCATTGTACATCGACGCACGGATACCGCCGAGGGTGCGGTAGCCTTTGACCTCGAGGATACCCTCCTTTTGAGCCTCGGATATGAACAGGGCATCGAGCTCCGGTGTGGGTAGTTTGAATACAAAATTATGCCGGGAGCGATTTTTGCTTACCGCATGTCCCTTGTAAAACTCTCCATCAAGCTCTGAATACACGAGCCGCGCGCGCTCCAGCGCCCAGCGTTCCATCGTCTCGACTCCGCCAACGGATTTCATCCAATGGAAGTATCGGTTGCAAACGTAGATTGGGAACACAGGAGGGGTGTTCAAAATGCTTTTTGCGTCGAAAATGGAGCAGTAATTAAGCGCGTTGCCAAGATTGTTTTTCTTTGCGGTTTCACGCGCACGTTCAAAGTGATCGTTGTGAATGATGACGATCGAACAGCCGGCGATGCCAAAGTTCTTTTGCGCACTTGCATAAATCAGGGCTGTTTTGTCCCAAGGGATGTCGCGCCGTGAGGCGAGCGCGCTTGTCATATCGAGTACCAGCGGCGTAGTACCGGCAAAATCGAGAGTCTGGTACTCGGTTCCCTCGACCGTGTTGTTCACCGTCAAGTGCAGGTATTTTGCGTTTTGCGGAATTTGCCATTGGTCAGGCTCACCAAGCGAGTCGAGCTTTGGACCGCCGTCAAAGACAACAGCCACATTGCGGCCTGCAGCTTGCGCATCCAGCGTGGCCAAGTGGGCCCAAACGCCTGTTTCCGTGTAGGCGACAGTGTCGTTGGGGAGGGAGAGGTGGTTCAGCAGTAGAGAAAAGTGCTGCTGCGCTCCAAAGGGAGTCAGCAATAATTTGTGAGTCGCGGGCACTTCAAGGATATCACGCGCCAACCGAAGGGTTTCGTCGTTGAGGGCCTCATAGTGCTTCGAGCGGTGCGAGATTTCCATCACGCTGACGCCGATTCCAAACGTGTCGAGCAATTCGTGGCGAATGAGTTCACGCACGGCCGATGGCAGTGATGCTGGTCCAGGGCTGAAATAGTGGGTTGTCATGGAAGTTCCCCGCGTTGTGTTTCTCAGGGAGAACGTTTAGCAGACCAAGTTGCCGTTTAAAAGCCGCTCAAAACCGCGAGTCCATCTTTACAAAGACGTCTTTTCCAGTCGAGCTGCCGATATCCCATTGCCATTGGCCCGCACCGTCAGCCTCCGGAGCCACTTCGGGGTAGTACTGCATCCCGTAGTTTTGCTGCTGTCTCAGATTATAGAGGGCCATGACACTGCCCGCGACGAATCCAATCGAAGCGCCTCCGGCAATCACGCGCAGGTTTGAAACCGAGTTTGAGGGCAAAAACGGCAAGACGGCAGTTCCGAGTGCCGCACCAAAGAGTGCACTGTAGCCGGCATTGATGAAAAGGTCCTGATATTGTTCAGTATTTATAATGCCTTGTGCGTTCGCTTGAGTGGCTGTTGCAGGTATCAACGCTACACAAGCACCGAGGGTTGCTAAAATTTTCGCATTGCAGCGGTTCGATTGCCTGCTCATGGCTTGGCCTCCTCTGACGCGTTCTGCCTTGAGCGTAACATTGCGGCGATTGGTGGAGATGTTGAATACTTGACAAGCCCTGCAGCAGTGAACTATCTCCGCTCCGGCCGCTGCGTTAGCTCAATTGGTAGAGCAGTTGATTTGTAATCAACCGGTTGGGGGTTCAATTCCCTTACGCAGCTCCATTTCTACTGGCACTCGCCGCCCTCACAGGTTTCCGGAATCGACATCGAACTCATCGCCTTTCTCACTGCATCCATCAGCTTTTGTGGTTGCTTGACGTTTTTGAACGTGAATTCGACCGGCGGTGTTGCTGATTCCTTGTCGCCTCCCAAAGCTGGCCCGATTTTGATTTTCTTTTCGCTGATTCCGGCCGAGACGAGGGCGTCGCGGACCACCTGACCGTGGTCTTTCGTGACGGTATCGATCTGAAGGTTGCCCCATTCATTTTCGGTTTCAGAGAGTGAGGTGCTCAAATCGATCAGGAAGCTCTGCGATTCAGTGGTCAGCGTCGGGTATCCTGGCTCCGGATAAAATACGACCAAATCATCCAGTACGAGTTTTATGACATCACGCACAACTTTGAACTTATAGACCTTCTTCTTGTATTCGACGATCCGTTTTTCATTCGTTTTAATCGTTGATTCCTGAACTATCAGGTTGTCGGGCTGGGCGAATGGAAGGCCAATCTGAACTCCAGCCATGAAGATGAGTCCAAGCCAATTTTTGTAATTGAGCGGCAACATCATCCGCCCTACAAATCGCGTATTGAGGTCTTTGTCGAAGATCTGATAGCCACCCTGCGCTCCCAAATACAGACCCAGCGCGTTGCGTGCGATCCGGCTGTCATATCCCAGGTCGGATGGGTAACGGATTTGCAGTGTCGGTCCGGCGAAGTAATTTTGTTTGATTCGGTAACTTGGTGACACTTCGATGATCGTGCCGGATAATTTAATGCCCGTGTCGTCGGTTACAACTTGTCCGGCCTCACCAAGAATTTTCGAACCATCGACGTAAATCGGTTCGTCTCCGCTCACGCTGTAAAAAAACCATCCGAGTCCGGCGTCCAAAATGAAGTTGTCGAGCAAGATGCTGCCGAGTGCCTTTCCTTCAATGGCAAGTCCTGTTTTTGTTTTATAGTCTGCCAATTCTGTAGAAGGGAAGCCCAAAACGAGGCCCATATCGGCAGAAAAGATGAGACTCGTTCCCATTTCTTCGAGACGAGATTTCTGGTTGTTGCGAATGATTTTGCGCGTCGTCTGTGTTGAAGACTTTGTTGATTCCTGTTTTTGAGGCAGCGGTTCGGCTGGCTTTGCGGCCGGAGCACTTTTGGTGTTTCCGCT
>JBEDKY010000309.1:0-5483 GCA_041171905.1 Pseudomonadota bacterium | reverse complement strand
CTCCTCAAGTTCAAGCAGCCGGACTTCAACCGTGACGCCGGGCACCGGCAGTCCGCTCCCGTCTTTCAGGACAAACACAACAGCTTGTTGGGCGGCTTCCCGCGGGGCGACGATCTGTTTGTCTCCCGTGAGCACTTCGAACCTGCCACTTGCGGGAGCCGCTTTTTTTCCGCAGCCCGCGAGAATTGCAAAAAGCAACGCAAAAACCATTGCTTGGTAGCGACCTGAGCTTACCAAAGCAAAAAAGTCCAATGGTTTCGCATTTCTGTGCGGCGAAGCCATACCAATTCTCCTATGGCTAACCTCGGAGAATGTTGTTTAAAACTTGAGGTGAACAGCAGCTGATCAGGCCGAGCGTTTGACGAACAGCAGACTCACGTCGTCTTCGAGGCTCTTGTTGGTGCGATAATCCGCGAGTTGGGCGTAGACTCCGGTGAGAGCCTCAGAAAGTGTCTCGCATCTGCCCAGTTCCTCGTGCATTATTTCACGGGCTTTGCGGCGTCCCAGCATCTCTCCCTGCTGATTCACGCATTCTGTGAATCCGTCGGTGTAAACACAAAGGATTTCGCCGTTTGCGAGCGTGTCGACGGAAGGGGTAATTTCCTCTGCGTCGCGGAGTTTTCGATTGCCCAAAGGGTCAAGCAGCTGACGCGTCGCCGTGAGATGTGTCGTTTCACCCAGAACTCTTGGTTTTTCCCCACCGGCCGAGAGAACAAGCGGTTTGGGGTGGGCAAAATTCAGATACTCCACGGACCAGTCGTCGAGGGACAAAGACATTGCAAACATTGTCATGGTCAACCTGCCGCCGGTGATTTCCGCAATCAGCTCATCAATGGCTTTTGTCACCTCAGGCAGGAATGACTTCATTTGTTGCCTGTTCCTGCTGATGTTCAGCAGGTGCGCCGATTCCACCGCGCCACGCACTGCAGAAACCAAGAGGGTTGCATCCAATCCGTGTCCCGTCACATCAGTGATATAGCAATAAAGGGTATTTGTGGCTTCATGAAAGAAAGTGCCGATCCAGTCGCCTCCCACGGACTCCGCTGTCATACAGCGGTTGGCGACTTCGACACTTTTCGGGAGATTTGCATTAATCCGCAGGTTTTCCTGCAGCTGTGCGGCAGCATTGAATGCCACCTGCAGCTGCGCCTGCTGAACGGCCAGATTTTTCAATTCAAAACTCTCGAGCGTGCTGCGCATGCTCGTTGCAAATGCACCGAGGAAGTTGATGCATGCGACGTCGAGCAGCTGCGTTGTGAGTGGGCCGAGGAGAATCCATCCTCTGTGTTCATGGCTGATTGGATGACGCTGCAGACTGATGAAAATCAGTTTGTTGTTTTCGAAGATGTAGACGTCATCTTCGATTTCAATCGCCTCATCAAACGAGACAGGAATTTTATCAATCAGCTCTCGAACCTTTTCCGCTGCGAAGAATTTTGAAATCGGTTGAACCTGTTTTCCGCGGGGGAGAAACTCATTTTTGAAATCCTCTTTGAAAAAAGAGACGACAATATCGACCGGGAACATTTCCGGCTGCAGAAGGAGTTCCAATGAGTTGTTCAATGCGGACTCAGCGTCTTTCTGGGAAACATTGTTGCGGACCATTTGCAGGACCTGACCAAGAAACTCGCTCGTCCTGTTGAGTCGCTTGTCGCGCACCTGCAGCATCGTGCGCATGGTTTCGACGCGGCTGAAGATTTCTCCAATCTCGTCTTTGAAGGGGTACATCACTTGGTTATTGAAAATTCCGTGGGCATATTGTGAGGTGGCTTCCTTCAGGTCATTAAGCGGCGCAAGCGAGCGGCGAACAAAAAAAACCGTGACCGCCGACGAGACTCCAATCATCGCCGACAGAATCAGAAAAACCACCATCGACAGCTTGCGGATGATATTTTCAGCCTCTTCTACGAGAGCGTCGGTAACCAAAATTATGTTTGTGCTTGCGACCTCGTTGAACGAAAATGTTTTTTTCGTATCTTCAAAAAAGAATGAATGAACGCCCTTCTTGACGCCCGACGACATGAACTCCCTGACGTAGGAGTCCACAAGTGCAATGTCACGGCCGGCGGTGTGCAGTACGTCTCCGGTGGTTGTCACCAGAATCGATGTGGGGGGAACTTTTCGGATGATGGAATCAAGGATTTCCTGACCGTTTCCAAGCACGAGGGTGCCCTCGTCGTCGAGCAGGAAAGCGTTCACCCTGTCCTTTTCCTTCGAAAAGAAAATTTCATCCTGCAGCGGCCAGCGGACGAGATTCGCCTTGTTCGCATTCAGACCGGAAATGTGCGGTATGAGAGTCGAAGAGTTAAGGCGCCTCAGTTGCTTGTATATTTCCTGAGTGGCCGAGAGCGCGGCAGCCTCTCCTTCGGCGAACGCTGTGTCGAGAGCGTAGGCCTGTTTGTCTTCCTTCAAAAACTGGTAAAGATAGATCGAAAATCCGGTGAGCAGAATCAAGAGCACAAAGGACGCTGAAATTGCGATGCGGCTGCGCAGTGCTGTTTTCTTCCAAATCTTTTCGACGTCGAGATAGCCGAGAAAATCAAACAATCCCGCAGTGCCGCTTTTCATGCCGCAGCTTCCTCGTTTTCTGCAAGCAGTCTTGCAAGCTCGTCAGGAAGGGAGGCATTATAGGCTTTTGATATCTTCTCTATGATTGACAGGCGGATTTTGAGGTTTGTCCTGACGGAATCAAATATTTTTTCCGACACGTATCCCATCACTGCCGATTTATCCGCGTTGGCTGCTATTTTCCGCTTTGCCGAGCGTTCGATGTTTTCGAGCTCTTCAAGCAGTGCTTCGAGAGTTTTTGAACCCTTCGGGTAAAGGTCCAGAATACTCTGCCTCATTGTCGCGTCGGAAAAAAACATAAAGTTTGCCTTGCGCGCGAGCGGCAGTTTGTCGAGTACAGCGCGGATCAGTGAAGGCTCCACAAACTCGAGATCCTTGAGAAAGAACCTCTCCTGCAGGAGTTCGAATCTGAGCATGAGATCGGCAGGGCCGAGCAGTTCAAGCACTTTGTTTTCGTTTGCAGTATTCGTCTTTTTGAGCATTGCGCGCAGCAACCTGTCCTTGTCTGCTCCGCTGCCCGATTCTGCCGCGTTGCCGCGGATGGTTATTTTTTCCAGCACTGTCGGATCGGGTCCGATTTCCTGCTTGTTTTTTGTGAGTTCTTCCATCACAGAGCGCATTTTATCGGCTGAAATCTGGGTTGACACGGCGACCGCGACACCCTGCGGCAGAATTCTGAAGACAGAAGCGGCGTCCGCGGCTGAGAGTCCGTTCATCAATTCCTTGAGGTTGAAGGAGTCGAGCTTCATGAGCGACTTCCGCAACGCCGTTGTGTCGTATGCAAATCTCAGCAATGCGGTTTGCCGTGGAATCATGCCTGCCAGCAGCAGCTGCGCAGCTTCGAGTCCGGGGAGCAACTCAGCGCCCTCTTTCCACGAGTCATTCAGACTTTCATCGAGTTTCTTGAGGAGTTTTTCCGGCAACAGTTCAAGCGCCGGCTTGAGGCTCTCGTATCCCGTATAGAGCAACAGGCTGTTGAGTGTCGCCATTCCATTTTCCGCATTGGCAAGTTCATTGAGAACCTCGCCGACTGTGACAGGATCCTTCTGACACCACTGACCGACGTTTTCGACGATTTGCAGTCGTGTTTGTGCAAGCAGGTCGGCTTCTTTGTCTGAACTGAATTTCGATCGGCCGCCTGAACCGACTGGAGATTTTGCGTCTGCCGCTTGCCCGCCATCGTCATTTGCGGGAGTCTGCGCGGCTTCGCCTTCCTGTCGCGCTCCCTCACCGCCGCTACCCTCTGCCTTGCTGGCCTGTGCCGCCTGAGCAATTCCTGCGAGTCCTGCAGAAACACCCTTGCCCGCCATAAAAAGCGCGGCGCCGACCAGCAGGAATCCCAGCAGCGCAGCTGCGCTCATGAACAGTCCGCTCAGCGACTGATTCTTCGGATTCATCAGTTCGTCGCCCCACGACGGCTGCGCCGCGGCAGGATTGCTGACGTCTTTTTTTTCGTCTTTCTTCGCTTCTTCCGGTTTAATCAATTCGGTGAATTTGATTTTTTGATCCGCGTTTTCCGCTTTGAGTATGGGCAGACCCAATAGCTTCACAATGGCGTCTTTCAGTTCGTTTCTCTTCTCCGGCTTAAATTCAGCCGGAACGTGAATCGAGATCATCACCTCATTTGCATATTCCAGAACCGAGTATGTGAACGGTACGGGAAAGAAGGTCATGGAAGGGGCGGAAAAGTTGATGTTTGGAGAGATGCCCGCGGCTGGAACACGCGGCTGCGACTCACCGCCGGCAGGGGCTGCATTCTGAGGCACCGCGATAACCGGTCCGGTGTTCAGGATGCCAAAACGTGGCGCCAATTCATTTAGTGTCGGAGCTTGATTTCCGTTCGCGTTATCGTTTGTGACAGCAGTTTTCTCATTTTGATTTTGAATTTCCTGTGCGGCCTTCAGAAAACCGAGATAACGGTTGGTGCTCTCCTGCCACTGTGCGGCCTTCTGCTGCTCTTCGCGTGCACGTTGCTGTTCATCGTGCTTTTTGTATGCTTCGAGGACTCTGCCTTTGTCGATGTTGAGTTCGAGCCTGACGACAGGTTTTCGATTGTCTTTGAGGTTTTCAACAAGCACCGCTTTTTCAGTGAGATTCTCTACGAGCTTTTGCAACTCGTCGGTTGCGCGCAGGCGGTCGAGGTCAAAATTGACCGGACTTTGGGTTGCAGCTGACTGTGCGAGTGCCTGAGCGTCAAAGGCTACTTTGGAAAAAAATCCGAACGAGAGGACCATCACTCCCAGTAGCGCAGATTTGCTTTTGAGGAACTTCAGGCCTGTTGTCATATCACCCCAACCCTGTGAGCATTTTGCTCTATTAGGTTGCGGAAGGGTCGGTTGCCTCTTCCCCGTGTCAAAGTTCAAGCGGGAACCTTCGCCCTGCCTCGCCAATTCGGCGGTTTGAGTGCGGAGGAAATTTTTTCCTGACAAAATCTCAATATTGAAGCACGGCCGACATCGCGGCAGAAATGCGCTGACCCGAGTAGGGAACTTCACTCAGACCGATATTTGCTTGAAATCCTGCGGATGCCGCAAGCGAAAAGCTGGGGGTTATCGCAATTTGCAAGCCGGAGCCGACGCCAACTCCGAGGTAGTCGGATGTCGCCTCAAAATTGTTGAGGATTCTGCGGATAAGCGCGCGGCCCAGACTGAGGTTTGAATACACAAAAGGTCTGTATGTCTGGCTTTCGCTCAGTTGAAAACCTTCAAACGTAACCGAGGAGTCACTCGAAAGGGAAAACGGAAACCAGTGTGTGATGATTCCGATGCTCTGATCGTGATTGCGGCTGATGGCCGGTGCGGGGTCGTATCCGGAGAAGGCAGACACCCCGAGCCAGAAGTCCTGATGGATGCGTTGCGAGACGTTGATGTTGATGTTGAGCGCCGAGGTTCCCTGCCGAGTTGCCAGCTGGCTGT
>JBEDKY010000308.1:0-2844 GCA_041171905.1 Pseudomonadota bacterium | reverse complement strand
GTGATTCCGTGCCATCCGTCCAGCGAGACTTCAGTTTGACGCGAATAGACTGCGGCCCTTCGATGATGACACGTTCATCCGAGATGGCTGGGCGTGCCATATAACGCACGAGTTTTTCGAGTCGTTCGCGTTCATGCGCCTTGATGGCAGTTTCTGCGTGCACCGAATATCCACCCGCAGAAACACAGGCGGTGCTGTTGGATTTAAAGTTCTGTTCCGATGGCCACAGCGACGTTTGTGTCTTCAAACGTCTTATGGGTTGACCTGCGTTCGGGCCAAAGGCAATGCGGTGTGCGACGCTTGCCGCCTGCGCTGGGAGATGAATATCTTCAAAAGAATTCTGACTGGAATCGCTGAAAATGTCGTCGGTGTTACGGGAAGTCTTTTTATCGCATGCCCTTTGGTGACGCTGTCATGTATGGGACTGTTCAATATCTGGAAGTGATGCATCCGCATCGCTTGGTGTATACGCAGCAATTTGCCGACGCACAGGGCAATCCATCGCGTCATCCTCTGGCTCCCACATGGCCACAAAGTATGCTGACCACCATTACCTTTACCGAGGAAAAGCATGGTGGATCGCGTGTTGCGCTGCAGTGGGAAGTTGCGGGGGAATGGACCCAAGAGGAACTTGAGACATTTGTCATGGCCAAATCCAATATGTCGCAAGGGTGGAACGGATCACTCGATAAGCTTGAGGAGTTCTTTGAGAGCTAAGGGTTCATGCCTCGTGGTCAGTGTTTGGTGTTCGAGAAGTAACGCTGAGCGCTTCGCAATTCAAATTTTTCAGATTCGATTGAAAGTTTCACACTCGGGCTGTGAGTTCTGATGAACGGTAAGTCTGCCTCCTTGAAGACCCTTTTGTCCCGCCACTGAATCAAGGCATTCCGTCGCACAGATACGACCTGTCGTTGATAATGTTCAGTATCCGCCGGGACAAGTTTGTCCCTTCAAATCGATATTGACTGCAGGTTCCAAATTATTCTTGTAAAAATTGTAGTCATAGAATGTAATAGCACCCAAATCTCTCCTCTGCGGGAACACCACACGTACAGTGGGGAATTCGTTGACCTGAGAAAGACTCAGCTCCATATTTGTGTTCGAACCAGCTAGATGCCTAATTGAACCTACAATCGCTGTTAATTTTTCTTTATTATGTTCAAACATTTTTCCACGCTGGTCCACTCCAGAACATGCAATTTCTTCCCAGTCACGTGGAGGCCAGACCACGTTTGGGTGATCGTATGTTGGATTAAGCGCACCGAGAGCTGGAGCAAAAAAGACTTGCCGATATTGCATTGGTAGCTCGCTGCTGTTCTGCAAATCGAGATAAACGCCTTCACCACTGTTTCGATCAGCTGTTAGAAGAATTTGGGGTAGGCCATCGCGTTCGTTTATTGCATATCTGCCATTTGAGCTCTTTTTTAAAACCCCGACTTGAATTTGAGATGTGTTTGCCTGAGCAAGGCCAACTGAAAATAATCCGACTGTTGCGAATAAGAACCTATAAATATTTGTCATCTTCATGTGAAATAATCCTCTCGTTAGAGCATTTTGTCGATTGAGACGTACAGTCGACAAAAGATATTACGCATCGAAATTGATTGAGTTACATCGCTTCAGAATAGATTGCTCGGACAGGGCAAAACATTGCGACTGTCTAAGGAAGAGATGCAGAATTCTGTATGATTGCGACTGCGGGACAAGTTGCTTTGACAGGCATGCATCGACCAACCTCGCAGCGGAAAACCGCCGAGGATGTTCGCTTTTGTTTATTTGTTCGAGTGGTCTTTGCGATTAAATGAAAGTCAGTCAAGGCACGACTGGATTTTAGACGTGCTGCGGTCCCATTTTGAAAAAGCTAATCACTAGCATTTCGTCGTCTGCTGCCATTCGGGGTGTGGCGGTATTCAGGCGCCACGCCGCAACGAAATGCTTGGTCCACAAGGGCAACGTTTGGACGACCTGAGTGTGTGGTTGCATCATCTGAGCGAGATTTTTGCTCCTCAACATCAAATGTGTCCGATTCATTTATCGAAACCCGAATGCAAACAATCTATTTTCTGAGTCCGAATTCTCTATTCAATGACTCTGACTCTTCGAGAGCTTCAAGAGCCATGATGATATTCATTTTTCCAGAATCAGTGATAATGAATCGCTCATTGTTTCCTGGAATCTCACCGTTCGAATCAAAGCCAGCCGCTACTTTATGACACCCACCGCAGGACATCGTGGTCGGGTTGGTTTTTTGAAAGTCTGTCACATGTGCTTTGAATGCCTCAAATTGCGCTCTTTCAGGTGGCATTTCAGGCTGTTCAATATTGCTCACACCCTCATGACTTTGAAACGTGTCAGGCGGCACTCCACGAAGGCGAGAAATACTCCCGGGGGATTGAATTGGTACATTTTTCATTTGTTCAGTTACGGGAAAAATACGAACATTCATTCCCATCTGTTTCGCGTCAAAACTCAACATTCTCTTGCTCAGCAGAGTTCCCTGAATGTCAGGCTGCAACGACGAAAAAAACCAATTGCGGCTCGGTGTACTCAGCATTGCCGTCACTGCCGAAAGGTTTACTCGTGTTGCATATTTTTTTGAGAACGCAAGAGCCTTTTCAGTCAGAGGAGAAGATTCAGCAATCTGGGGTCCTCCTCCGTTTTCAAACTCGAGAGCGAATCCGTTTGAAAATGCCCTGAGCTTCTGCAGTAAATCTTGAAATAGCGAACCACCACTCAAAATTTTTTCACGCGTGCGTGAGATTTCATTCCAATCAACAAGAACCTGAGCACGATAATTCGACCATTCCTCAGACGAGACAGCCAACAGGTGAGCATTTGCAATAG
>JBEDKY010000307.1:0-4184 GCA_041171905.1 Pseudomonadota bacterium | reverse complement strand
ATCTCCCATTCAACCTCAACGGAATGACAAACTGGGAATTGAGTTCAGCGCGTGCTTCGTCGGTGGTGCGTTACTTTATCGCTCAGCACAAATACAATCCCAAATCCATCTATGCTGCAGGATTTGCAGACACCCAGCCGGTTGCCTCCAACGACACCCCGCAGGATCGCAGCATGAACCGTCGTGTCGATATTAAAATTCTCTATGATACGCCGACAGATTTTGTTCCAAGCGAAGAAGCCAAAGAACAAAATGCGGAAGAACCTGCAAATCAACGACAGGCTCCAGATGCGGGAAGCAACACGCCCGCTGTTCAGCCCTGACACATCCGGTCTATTTTCATTTAAAACATGACGACTGCGCTCGGGTTTATCTCTTCGAGCGAGATTGATCGGCCGGGGTTATTCTTTTCCGGCTCGTTCGCGGCGCTGCCCATGTGTTCCATGCAATGGAATAGGTGATGAGGCTCGGGACTCGGGCTCACGGCGTTTTTTTGTGGCCGCTGGAATTCCTGTTACGGTCGTGTTGGCCTCAACATTGCCTACCACGACAGCTCCGGCACCAATCTTGGCTTCTTCTCCCACATGAACCGGACCAATGACCGTCGCACCAACTCCGACCACGACGCCTCGTTCGAGCGTCGGATGGCGCTGTCCTTCGCGGTTTCGCGAACTGCCGAGCGTGACGTTCTGGAAGATAAGACAATCGTCGCCAACAACGGCCGTCTCGCCAATGACCGTGCCCATGCCATGATCGATCACGACTCTTCTACCCAGCGATGCTCCAGGGTGAATTTCCACTCCCGTGACAGTGCGGCCGAGCTCAGACAAAAACCGCGCAGGAAGCTGCGCCTCCATTTGCCAAAGTGCGTGCGAAACGCGGTGCAAAAGAACAGCTTTGACACCCGGATAGAGAAGGAGAACTTCGGCCGTGGAGCGGGCTGCGGGATCTTTCCCGCGGACGGCTTCGGGGAGCTCACGGATGTCATTCATGATGGCATTCAGCCCATCAACCAAAAATCGCGATTTTTGCAAGAGCCGCATACTCACACCTTTCACCGTTTGTAGACCCGACAGGCAGAATTCAAACGTCTTCTGCCAGAGGATGCTCCGCCCCGATTCACGCTCCCACAAAAAAGCAGGCGCACGGAGGGTGAATTCATCGCTCTTTGAGGGTATGTTGTCCTCGGATGGGTTCTCAAGGCCCCTTTGCAACATTGATGAAACCTGCGCCTTAGTTTTGACAAAAACGGATGGCTGACCATGAGTAAAAATGACAATCGTTCCGGCAAAATCTGCATAATCCGAACATTTTCTCTCTTCGGAATGAGCCTTTTCAGCCTGCTGAGCACAGCATGCATGACATCGCAGCGTGAAGAGGAGCTGAACGCCCAGCTGAAATCCTTGGAGATTCGGCTGATTGAAATGGAAAAACAAGTCCAGCTGCGTGACCGCACGGTGGATGCCGTGAAAAACACGTCCGAGGAGTCCTCCCGCAAGTATCTCACCGCCAAGAACGAGCTCGACGAAGTGCGTCGCCAGCTGGGGATGACTCAGGGAGCCATTGACGAGCTGCGCGTGAAAATGATGCGCATACAGGATGGAGCAAACTCTGGCAGCTTGAATGCGAAGTCGCTCAGCGATGATTCCGCCGCTGCGAAAATGTCGGAACTCGACGACTGGCAGAACAAAGTCGAAAAGCGACTGACCAAGACGGAGTTGCTGGCCAAGACTGCAACCGACTCCAGCGGCAAGGCCAAAAGCCCGCTGGGCGTTAAAAACCGAGAAGAACTCGCCAAACAGCTGAGCTCTGCTTACGCGCAAAAGGAGTACGCAAAGGTCGTTAAAATTGCGACCGGAGTGATTGGCAGTTCATCTTCTGAGGCAATGAAAACCCTGGCTATGGAATTCCGCGCCGAGGCGCAGTTTCAATTGCAAAACTACGACAAAGCGGCAATTGATCTCATGGAAATAATTGAAAAATACCCCAGCTTTGAAAGAAAACCACGCGCCTTGTTGCTTGCCGGAGACAGCTGTGTGTATCTCAAGCAACTGCGTGCCGCGAAGGCTTTGTATTCAGAATGCGTTCGTCTGTATCCCGACAAGGCGGAATGCAAAGCGTCGAAAGAACGGCTGGCACGCTTGGGAGTCTAGGTGATCATTAAAACCCTGCTGGCAGTTGAAACTTCTTGCGACGAAACTTCAGTTTCAGTTGTTCAGGCGCAATACGCCGACTCCGAGGCCGGCCGGCTACCACAAAAAATTAGAATCCTCGCTCACATCGTAGAAAGTCAGACCTCCCATCTCGCATTCGGAGGAGTTGTTCCGGAGGTTGCCGCACGCGATCACCTGCTGCGCATCACTCCGCTCGCTCAACAAGCCCTTGAGTCTTCCGGCATTGACAGCTCGCTGCTGCACGGAATTGCCGTGACGCTCGGCCCCGGCCTGATTGGCGCTTTGATGGTCGGAACTTTATTTGCGCAGGGCTTGTCGCTCGCGCTCGGTATACCGCTTATCGGAATCAACCACGTCGACGCGCATCTGGCACCTGCAATACTCCTGCGGCACTTTACCCCCGCAGACGACGTGGGCGCGTGGCTTGAGGCAGAGTTGCCCCAGTTTCCTGCCTTGGCTCTGACTGTCAGCGGCGGACATTGCCACCTCAGTTACCTGACTCAACCTCATGAAAGAACCCTGTTGGGCCAGACGGCTGATGACGCATGCGGAGAAGCCTTTGACAAAGTCGGTAAGTTGTTGGGGTTGCCCTATCCCGGCGGGCCACACATCGAGTCGCTTGCAAAGCAAGCCGATTCTGCGTCGCCTGTCTTCAAATTTGCATCGACGCTGTCGGACAAAAACAACCGTTTTGGATTCAGCTATAGCGGATTGAAAACTCAGGTGCTCGACAGCGTCCGCCGCCAGTTGGGACATCCGCAAGGCCGCATCCAAGGCGCCGGTCTGCCCGCCGAAGTCAAAGCGAACATTGCCGCGGCCTTTCAAGAGGCCGCGCTTGGACAGTTGATCGATCGGTTGAGAAATGCTTTGCGGGATTATCCCGAGGTCCGGTCAATCCTTGTTGCGGGAGGCGTTGCGGCCAATCAGCATTTCAGAGAAAAAATGGCGCAAGCCACCTCGCTTGAAGTGCGTTTTGCTCCGCTCAGTCTATGCTCTGACAATGCGACCATGATTGGCCTACAGGCGTTGCTGCCAAAGAGCGCTCTGAAATCGCCACATCCTTTTTCACGCTACGGCGAACCGCTATGAAAGTTCGATGATGAAACAAAACAAGCGCATCGCACGCGGCGATGGATTTTCTTTTGAACTCGAAACCAAGAAAAATCTCGGACAAAACTTTCTTGCCGATCAGTCAATACTCGCAGCGATTGTCGCACGCGCAGAGAGACATGCCGACAGGTCGGCCCGTGCATGCATTGAGATAGGCCCCGGCTCGGGTGCCCTCACGCGCAAATTACTCGAGGCAGGCTGGACGGTTTGCGCGATCGAGAAAGATCCACGCGCAGTTCAAGGACTAAGACACAGTCTGGGTGAAGAATTCAAAGACCGCTTTTCCGTTCTTGAGGCCGACATTCTTCGCACGGATACGGACCAATTCGCCCACCTCAAGTCGAACACCCCGTTGTGCATCGGCAACATCCCCTATTACATCACAAGCGACATATTGTTTTGGTTTTTGGCACGACAAAAGAACTTTTCGGCTGCATTGCTGATGGTGCAAAAAGAGGTGTGCGAACGGCTGTCTTCAGCACCCGGCGATAGCAGTTATGGGCGATTGACCGTCAGGGCACAACTCAGCTGTGAAGTGGAGCAAGTTCTCATCGCACCTGCGAAAGCGTTTGTTCCTCCACCGAAGGTCGATTCTGCGGTGGTCGAGCTGGTGCCTTTGGAAAATCCTCTGCTGCTCGAAACGGAAAGTGAAATCTTTGGCAGATTCACCGCGACACTTTTCAGTGCCAGACGCAAAATGCTTCGCAAAACACTCTCGCATATCGCAAATGAAATGCACGGCGGTAAATTTAACGACGACGCGGCAGCCCTGCTCGAACGCAGGGCCTCGGAAGAGCTCGGCGTGCATTTCACCCAGCGTCCCGAGGAACTCTCGCCGCAGAAATTGCTGACGGTTTTTAGAATGATTAAGGGATTACTGTAACGCTCACAGGCTGTGAT
>JBEDKY010000306.1:0-7028 GCA_041171905.1 Pseudomonadota bacterium | reverse complement strand
GGACGAGGAGCTGTTTCTGAACGACGTGTGTCATCGCGCCTTACAGGACGAGGAGAGGACTCTGAACGGCGCGCATCGTCGCGCCTTACAGGACGTGGAGCTGATTCTGAACGACGAGCATCATCACGGCGTACAGGACGCGGAGAAGACTCTGAACGATGAGCATCATCGCGGCGCGCAGGACGTGGAGCTGATTCAGCGCGACGCGCATCATCACGGCGCATAGGTCGCGGAGTCGGACGGCCTCCACTTCCCGCCATGGCTTCGGCAGCGCGCAGTTGCTCGCTCCGCTGTCTGCGCTTCACGGAGGCTTCGGCAGAACGCCTTGAAGATTCAATCTCATATTCTTCATCGCTCAGACGCACTTGTCGGCGCAACTTACGTTTGGCACGCGTCGCATCATCGAGAGCGCTAGTCTTTGCAGATGCGCTTTGGCCCGATTCAAGCGAGAGAAGCATGTCGCTCTTAATTTGCTCGAGCTGGCTTCGTGACGAAGCATCAACAGCAAGCGCCTGCCCTGGTTTGAGGGTCGCAGGAAGCACGACGTCACCCATGCCGATGCGCACCAATCGGACCACCTTGAGGCCAATCGCCTCGGCCATCCGACGGATCAAACGGTTGCGCCCCTCGGTGACAACAAGTTCGAGCCACTGTCCGCGACTGGCTCCCATACGCTCCTTGTTGCCCATGCGCACACTGACAGCCTTGGCCATGCCGTCATCGAGCATGACGCCTGCGCGCAACTTTTCAACGTCTTCAATCGTCACACCATCTGCAACCAAAACGGCGTACGTCTTTTCGACTGAAAATTTAGGATGAGTGAGAGCATAAGCAAGATCGCCGTCATTAGTGAGGAGCAACAAACCTTCCGAACGATAATCCAAACGCCCGACGGCCTGCACGTTTGGCGGAAGATTCTTGACCGCGGGAAGATCGAATATCGTGCGGCGCCCTTTGGCATCAAATCGCGTCGTCAGGCACATATCGGGTTTGTTCAGCACAAAGATGACTTTGGGAATGTTTTTTACAGCCAACAGTTTTCCGTGCACATGGACTTTATCGGAGCGGCGGATACGCACGCCCAGCTGTGTCACGGATTTGCCGTTCACTTTGACGAATCCGGCCTCGATGAGCTCATCGGCCTTGCGACGCGATGCAACCCCGCTCTCCTGAAGAAACACGTTTAAACGCACCTCTTCTTCGCTGTCCGCGGGGCGTTTCTTCGTGTCATTTGTCATCGCCGGCTCTCCCTCAATTTTTCCGAACCTAATCTTGAGCATAAACTAAAATGCCCTGCGCGACACCTGCCAGCGCAGAGCATTTGACTGAAAGCGTGCATGAAAACCACAGAACCGCAGTGTTCAGCCCATGAACAGGCAAGCCATGGGATCCTCAAAGAACGTCTTGAGCGTCTTGAGGAACTCAGCACCCTGAGCGCCGTCGATCACGCGGTGATCGCAGCTGAGTGTCACACGCATCCTTTGCTCAACACTGATGTCACCGTCTTCGCCGACCACCGGGGTCGCAACCGTTGAACCCACTGCGAGAATTGCAGCCTGCGGGGGATTGATGATGGCAGTGAATTCCTCAATGCCGCTCATGCCGAGATTCGAGATCGTGAACGTGCCTCCCGCGTAGTCATCGGGCTGCAGTTTACCATCACGTGCGAGCTTGATGAGCTCACGGCCCTTTTGCGCGATTTGAATGAGGCTCAACTTGTCCGCGTGACGCACGACGGGTGTGACCAAACCAGCCGGCAGCGCGACGGCAACACCCATGTGCACCGAATTGTACTGGGCAATGAAATCATTTTGCCAAGACGAATTGATGTTGGGATGTTTGCGGAGAGCGCGAGAAACAAGAAACACGATGAGGTCGTTGACCGAGAACTTTTCGGCCTCGCTGAGTTTTGCAAGCGTTGCCTTGCGCCACGCGAGCAACGGACCCATGTTGATGCTGACCGTCAAGTAGAAGTGCGGAGCGGTGCTCGTGCTTTCCACCAAGCGGCGCGCAATAGTCTTGCGCATCATGCTGAGTGGAACTTTCTCCATTTCGGCGGCGCTTGCAGCAGCAAATGCTGGCGTCGAGACAGCTGCAGTTCCGCCGCTGAGGTTCTCAACATCACGCACCACGATGCGGCCATTGGGGCCTGAACCCTGAACGCTGCGCAAATCAATTCCCTTGTCGGCCGCAACGCGTTTTGCGAGCGGGCTCGCGCGCAGGCGATCGAGCGTCGAGGTGGGCGCTGCTGCAGAGGTTGCTGCAGGCGCTGCTACAGTCGCCGGAGCTGCCGCAGGAGCCGCCTTGGCCGGAGCCGCCGCGCCGCCCTTTTTCTTTGCAGCATACTTATCGATGGCTTCCTGCCAGTTCTCTTCGGGTTTGCCGATGACTGCAATGGGGGCATTGAGCTCACAGGTTTGCTTGTCGCCGACGATGATTTTGATCAGAGTTCCCGATGCCGGCGATTCGAATTCCATCGTCGCCTTGTCGGTTTCGATCTCCACCACAGGATGTCCAGCCGTGACCTTTTCACCTTCCTTCTTCAACCAGCGTGCAACAGCACCTTCTTTCATGGTGTCCGAGAGCTTGGGCATTTCCATCACAGTTGCCATAGCGTTCAGCCTTTTCTTTTAGAGAATCAGATTAGCGGTACAAAACCTTTTTGATTGCTTCGATCGTGCGTTCTTTGTTCGGAAGAACTTCATGCTCGAGCGTCTCGTTGTAGGGCATCGGCACGAAGTGGTTGTGCACGCGTGCAGGCGGCGCATCGAGGTCGTCAAAGCACTCCGTCACAGTGCGGTCGACAATGTAGTTGCCGATCGTCGAAATTCCCCAGCCCTCTTCGAGCACCACAAGGCGATGGGTTTTGCGCACGGATTCAAAGATCATGTTTTCATCAAGCGGCTGCAGGGTGCGTGGGTCGATCACCTCGACTTCGATTCCCTCCTGCGCGAGTTCCTCTGCAACTTCAAGCGCGAGGTAGACCATTTTGTTCCATGCCACGAGTGTGACGTGTTCGCCTTTGCGCTTGATGTCGCCAACACCGATTGGAATCAGATATTCGCCGTCGGGCACTTCGCCCTCGCGGCCGTACATCATTTCGCTTTCAAGAAAGCAAACCGGATTGTTGTTGCGGATTGCCGACTTCATCAGCCCCTTGGCATCGGCCGGAATCACCGTGCTGATGACAATCATGCCCGGCACATTGACCAACATGTGGTCGACGCACTGCGAGTGCTGCGCGGAGAGCATGTGCGCGGCGCCGTGGGGTCCGCGGATCACCATCGGAATCGGGAACTGGCCGCCGCTCATGTAATACATTTTTGCGGCATGGTTGATGATTTGGTCGAATGCCTGAATTGCAAAGTTCCACGTCATCATTTCGATGATGGGACGCATGCCGACCATCGCAGCACCAACACCCAGACCACAGAATCCCGCCTCGGAGATGGGAGAGTCCACAACCCGCATTGGGCCGAACTGCTGCAACATCCCTTTAGAGACTTTGTATGCGCCGTTGTACTCGCCGACTTCCTCACCCATGAGAAATACTGTCGGGTCGCGCTCCATTTCTTCGGTCATGGCCTGACGCAATGCTTCTCGATAACTAATGACTGCCATTGTTATGAAAACCTCTTTTAACTCAGTTGCGCTTTGTTACGGAGCCAGCACGTGGTCATACAACGTGTGGAGTTCGGGCTCCGGAGACTCCTCGGCAAACGTCACAGAATCTTCGACGACCTCTGCGATTTCCTCTTCCCATTTGTCGAAGTCATCGTCGGTTGCGACGCCCTTGGCGACCATGTGGTCACGCAGCGTCTGCAGGCAGTCTTGGGCGCGCTCGCGCTCGACTTCTTCTTTGCTGCGATAGGTTTGAGGGTCCGACATAGAGTGTCCGCGGAAGCGGTAGGTTTGCATCTCGACAAGAATCGGTTTGCTTGTTTTGCGGGTCTCTTCGACGATGTCGTACATCTGCGAATAGGTATTCAAAACATTGCGGCCGTCCACTACCGCCTGGCGCATGGCGTAGCCTTTGGCGCGGTCAGCCAGTACTTCCAGGCTGCAGGTACGCGAGATGGCGGTTCCCATTCCGTAGAGGTTATTTTCGATGATGAAGATGCAAGGGAGATCCCAGATGGCTGCCATATTGAGCGCTTCGTGGAACTGGCCTTGGTTGATGGCAGCGTCTCCCATGAAACACAGAATCACGAGATCCTCTTTCATGGACTTAATCTTCCAACCCACTCCGGCTGCCAACGGAACCTGCCCACCGACAATTCCGTGTCCACCCAAGTAGCGCAGCTTGGACGAGAACATGTGCATGGAACCACCGCGGCCGCTGGCGCAGCCTGTGACCTTGCCCAACATCTCAGCCATCACTTCACGCGCGGTCATGCCGAGTGTGATTGGCTGAACGTGGTCGCGGTAGCCGCTGATCACATAGTCCTGCCCCTTGCGGATGGCATTGAGGGTCCCTGTGGAAACGGCCTCCTGACCAATATAAAGGTGACAGAAGCCACTAAATTTTTGCTGTACGTACAATTGGCCGCATCGCTCTTCGAAGCGTCGGGCCAGCAGCATGTCTTTGTAGAATTCGACGAGCTGTGCGTTTGTTGGCGCTGGCATCGGCGTTTTTCCTATGTTTGTGTTCACTCCCACGACCGTCCAAGCCGAGGGAGCCGCCACGCTATGCCAAATGCCGGAGGGCTGCAACAGAGTGTTTTAAAAGAACTGGAGCTTCATGCAGAAGACCGAGCCGCCCGACTTGATGAACTCCTCGGTCGACAATTCCACAGGCACAAATCCCGCGGACTTGAGTGCGCTGACAGTCTTGCTGGCACCGTTCTGCAAGATCACATGCTTACCATCTGGGCAGTGCGCATTGCAGGCAAAGACTGGTGAGTCGGCTTCACCGAGCGAAACCTCGATAACTTTTGGAAAAATTTTCTGAACGAGAGTCCATCCATCGGTGGTAAAGGCATCTCTGCATGCCAGTGCCGTCGTCGAGTTCAGGATACTGAGGCAAGTGTCCAGGTGATAAAAGCGCGGATTCACCAACTCAAAGGTAATGACAGTTGCATCAGTCTGGCGTGCGACTTCAGAGTAGATTTCCTTATTTGTGCGATGTCCATATCCACCAAGGAGTACGCGGTGCGACGGAAGCCAGAGGGCATCGCCCATTCCTTCGAATAAAGTGGTCGGGCTGCGCGCGGGTAGCCCGACGGTCTTGTAGCCGAGTCTGTCGAGCGTGGCTTGAATCGTGGCAACCTCGCGATGGCGGACATCGTTGGCCATGTTGCTCATGAGTGCCATGCGTTCACCCAACCGAGAGACAAATGGCAAAGACTGATTTGCACAGAAAACCATGTCGGGCAGGCCTTCCTGTGCCTCAGCCTCGTGAACCGTAAAACCCAATTGGCGGTAGGTGGAACGGAGGTTCTCCCATTCTTGCATCGCCTTGACCTTATCCAGCACATGAAGCGTTCCGTCGGCCTTGCGCATGTGGGGATTGATTGGATTTTCGACGTGAAAATACGTTGGCCGGACCATGAGAATCTGGCGGGCCAACGGCATTGACGGCGTCTGCCGAACATCGAAAGTGAGCTCCGCCGATGTGTGTATAATTTTATTCATAGTCTGTGTCTTCCTTCCTTATGGGAAACCCCGAGCTTAACTCATTATCATTGTCCTGCAACGGGGTTGCCGGAATTCCAGCGGTGATTTAGCCTGCGAAAGTGTCAGGGGCCTGCTTCATTCCGTGGCGGTGTCAAACAACTCAGAGGCTGCATGTCGACCCCGTTTGCAATACATCCGCTGAAAATCAAAACAGGCCAGAAGTTTTTCCAGACTCAGAATTGCCTGTACAGCAACCAGATAGAGCAATTGCCACCGCAGCAGATGGGCGCCGATCGGTGTGCCTTCGTTGCAGCAGGCGAACAGCGGCTGCCGGCCGTTTACTGCCGCGATCAACTGATGGCCGTCCGCTTTCTTCCGCGCAGGTGGTCCGAGGCTTTTCAGGCACAAAGCATTTCAGCCGCCACGCTGGCCGATTTCATTTGCGCCGACTTGCTCGAATTGCGCCGGCGCAAACAGCGGCTGACTCCCGCCGCGGGCGAAGCATTCCGCTGGGTGCATGGCGACGCGGACGGGCTTCCCGGAATCGTCGTCGACGATTATTCCTCGATTGTCGTTTTGCAGAGCGGCTCACCGCTTGGTGATTTTTTACTCGAATTTATTGTTGCAGCGCTGCTCAAGGCAACCGATAAACCAATCTTTGAACGCAGCTCCGGACAAATTCGCGCACTCGAAAAACTGCCCGAACGGACGCGCTGGATCCGCGAACCGCAACGTGACTCAGCAGCAAACATTCCCGATTCGGTGCAGACAGAAATCGCCGGATTGCGGATGAGCTTTCGACCACTGCGTTGCCAGAAGACCGGACTTTTTCTCGACCAGAAGGAAAATCTCGAACTCTTCAAGTCCATGGCTGCGCGTCTTGAGGCTAAATCGATGCTCGATTTGTGCAGCTACGTCGGTGCATGGTCGTGCGCAGGAGCAGCCGCCGGAATGAGTGAGTTTACCCTTGTGGATCAAGACAAGGATGCGCTTGCGACCGCCGGCAAAAATATCAATGCCAACACTCCCTCACAGCAAGTACCCGCAGTCACCGCGCTGCATGGCGACCTGTTTGAAATTCTGGCCAAGCTGAACAAGGAAAAACAGAGTTTTTCGGCAGTCGTAGCTGACCCCCCGGCGTTTACAAAGTCAGCCAAACATGTTGCCGAAGCGAAGCGCGCCTACCAGCGACTGACGAAGCTCGCTTCCAAACTCGTCGGCGCGGGTGGGATATATGTCGCTTGCAGCTGCTCACGGCATATTGGTGAGGAAGACTTTTACGAAATCGTCAGCGCGGCGCTCGATAGCGACGACTGGTGTTATCTGGGACGCGGACGTCAGTCGCCCGACCACACAGTGCTGGCCGCCGACAAACAGTCGCTCTATCTGAAAGTTTTGTTTTTCGAGCGGCG
>JBEDKY010000305.1:0-5261 GCA_041171905.1 Pseudomonadota bacterium | reverse complement strand
CGCTGACCAGACGGTGCGCCGTATCGACGCACGCTTCCCCGGCACGTGTCACGGAATGCTCTGCACCCCAGCTTTCAATTGCGCGCACTGCGTTTTGGGCAGAACCGTCGCCGAGGGTCAGCTTGGCGCCCTTCAGTTGCCGCTCACGACACAGCAGAGCCAAGACAACCGGTGCAATGCAAAGTGCCGCAAGTGGTTTTTTTGCATCTAAAAAAGGCAGCAGTGCAGCCTTAACATCACTCTCGAGTTTGGCGTCCGCTCCAGCAAATGCAAAATTGCACAAATTCTTTGCCGCACCAAAACCACCTGCGAGCAGAACCCCTGCATAATTTTCGCACTTGAGCTGCTCGATCGTGCGGACGTGCCCGCGCGCAATGCGCGCTGCTTCATGCAACTGATTGCGACTTTCATGGGCATTCTCTTGACCTGTCAGATGGTCTATGACGTGGTGAAGATTACGGTCGGGGGCATAACAATCAAAGGCGATTCCCTTCTGACTGAGTGCTATGAACAAACTGACGGCCTCAGTGATTTCACTGCCGTCTTTCGCACCACAACCGCACAGAACGACGGCAACCCGGCTGGAGTTGCGGTGGTCCGGATGAAGAGCGTTCATAATATTCACCCCTTTGTGTTGCACAGATGGACCAAGACCGAATGTTCACCAACAGACTGTCCGACCCTTCCGTAAGCGGAACCCACAGGTTATAGACCCTTGTCGACAGTGTCATCAAGAGGATGAGTCCATGCCTTTTCGTTCACCAAATGAGCTTCATCTGCGCTCGGCAACCCGCCGAGAGGACATCACCGCGCGGGGAGCCCGTCTCTTTGGTGTCAGTTGTGAGCAGTTCTCCAACTGGCGATGGCAGATGAAAAATCAGCTCAGCTCGGCGGACGACGCGCTCAAGGTGATGCAACTGTCGGGTTCGGAACGCGAAGCTTTTGAAGCTCTGCGCGAATCCTTTCAGGCAGGAATAACTCCCTATTACCTTGCCCTCATGAATCTCGAAAATGAGTTTGATCCGGTCCGCTTGCAGGCAATGCCGCGCCTTGAGGAACTTGGTGACCGCATCGGAGTTGCCGATCCGTTGCAGGAAGTCGGCAACTCACCGGTCAAGGAAGTGGTTCATGTGTATCCTGATCGGGTTGCGTTCTGTGTTGCACAGCTGTGTCCTGTCTATTGCAGATATTGTTTCAGAAAGAGACGCGATGAAGAGGTAGGACTCCACTTCAATCCCAAGATCGTCGATCAGGGACTCGAATACATCGCCAGCCAACCGCGCATCCGTGATGTTCTAATCACCGGCGGAGATCCGCTGGTTGCTCAGGATGGCACACTGGAAAACCTGTTGCGTCGACTGCGCGAGATACCTCATGTGGAAATAGTTCGGATCGGCACACGCGTCCCTGTCACGCTCCCCTACCGCATCACCGAAGAGCTGGCCGACATGCTGGCGCAATTTCATCCGCTGTGGATCAACACACATTTCAATTGTCCTGAGGAACTGACACCTGAAGCCGCTGCGGCCATCGACACTCTGCTCAGCCGCGGCATTCCAGTGGGCAATCAAAGCGTACTGCTGGCTGGCATCAACGACACGGGCGAGCGACTAAAATCGCTGCTCGAGGGTTTGGTCAAAATGCGCGTGCGTCCTTATTATCTGTATCAGGCACAGACCGTTGAAGGCACAGCCCATCTGCGTGTGCCAATCGAAAAAGGTTTGGATCTCATGCGCAGTCTGCGCGGCAACACCACAGGATTTGCCATTCCACAGTATGTGCTCGACACGCCGAGCGGAAAGATTCCTATCTCACCGAATCACGTTCTCGGCCGCGCCGACGACGATGTCGTCCTACTTGATCTCAAGAACAAAGCTTGGCACGAGGTCAATCCATTGGCCGGATACGTCAGTCAGACTCCTCTGAATTCACCGGAACTTTAGGGGCCCGCTCGGGGCGCAGAAGACCTTCCGGTTTCTCGGGACGATCCGACAATTTTCTCTTAAAATATTTCACGTTCGCGTGTTTGTAGAATCTGCGCAAAACGTCCCGATATTCTGATCGGCGGGTGAGCGCGTCCAACTCGCCAGAAAGAAAAAGCAGCACTGAAATCCGACCGAGAAAATCTTCCTGACGGTCAATCAGAAATACTGATTTTCCGTTTTGATTGAGCAGCAAAAGCGATGTCTGATGCAATCCCCAGACAAACAGCCAGTGGGCGCGCGGAAAATCCTGACTGATGCGCAGACGCATCGCTTCAAGCTCCAACTCTCCGGCCGAAGCCTGAACAGCAAAAGCCCGGGCGTAAGAATTCCACTCACGCTGCATGGGTTGGTAAGGGCTTATCACTTCGGCGTGGGAGTTTATGAATTGCAGTAAATCGGAATGCGCAATGCCGCGCGGCAGCGGAAGCCGAGCAATACTCTGACGCGCCGGCATCTTTGGTTTTTGCTGGGGAACATTCTCCGCTTGAGGAGTCGCTGTTGCTTCGGGAGTCGCTGTTGCTTCGGGAGTCGCTGTTACAGCGTCGGAGGGAGAATCTTCACCCACAATCCGCTCAATGACCTCGTCCTTCTCTTGAGAGCTGACGGATTTGCATGCGGACAAAACAATCGCGACCATCAGCATCGAGATGCAAGACAGTCCGATTCGGCGAAAATCCTCAACGCGCAGCAAAGGGTAGAACATCGACGGAAGTTCCCATGGAAATTTGCAGACCCGTCCGCAACCGCACCTGCACCGGCCACGCCGCATGCACTCCCGCGAATGCTTCAAACCTGAAGAGTGAACTGCAGTCTGCACCAAAACCAATCTGCAGACCAACTCCCGGCAGGTTGAGTGCAGTCTTTGTATTCGTATCTGAGCGGGGAATCACAGAAGCGCCGGCTGTTCTTTCAGCATTGATGAACCGCACGGGCGTGTAGGCCAACGCGGCAGACCACTGCCAAGCGAAAAGCCCGTCTGAAAAATCAGGAATCTGCATGAATGACGCTGACAAACCCAATTCACTCGCGCTGAAATCAGCGTATCCGTTTCCTTTGAAGAAAGGGTCAGTCAATTTGGCAAATTGCCCGCCGTTATAAAAAAAGGCTTTGGGTCCGAGCGAGTATCTCAGGCCGCCCGCACTCCAGTCGGAGTGAGTCAGCTCGAGACCGACCGACCATGAGCCATCGGCCAGCGTCGAAGTATCACGCGGAGACCGCAGTGAACTCCAGCGCGCGGCATCGGCACTCCACCATAATAGATAGGCCTTGTTGGCTTTTTGCTGATTTTGTTTCAGCTGCTCTTTCAGACGTTCAACGGGCAAAACCACTGTTTCTGATGGCAGCGAAGATTTTGGAGACATAGCGCCGGCCGCTGGCTTTGATTCAATCACACCAGCGCGTTCGAGCCTTTGTTTTCGTTCCGCATCGCTCTCACGCCGCCATTCGACGGCGGGCGGTGGCAATGACTCTGGTGTTTGCGGCAAAACGACACCCCCGAGTCTTTAAGCTAACCCAGGCAGCGAGAAACTGCAGCTCGACAAAATTCAGACAGCATTTTACCAAATCGACATTGGGCATTTGCAATCCCTGACGCACAATAAAAGTGCATCGAGGGGAGCGCGGGTGAGCCTTCTAATATCTGACATAGCCATCACACAGGAATTGAGCCTGATTGCAGCCGTCGTGTCTGCGGTCGGACTTTATCTTGCGATCGCGCTGCAAACCTCAAAGCGAAAAAGAAATTCAAATCATTCAACCGCGCACACCCTGCGTGATCCCCAACAGAACGAACTGGCTTGGGATGACCGACAGGCCCTCTTCTGGCGACATTCACTGGGCACTCTGAGCTCAACATCCGACCTGTTTTTTATCTCGGCGTTCTCTTCACAGCTCCTGCAAAAACGCACTCAGAATGCTTCAATCACCAAGCGGGAAAGCAAAATTTGTGTATCCCGCTCTGCGCAGGACAGTGAAAAACTCATTCATCCTCTTATCAAGAAAATCGAATCACGGCTGCGCAGGGCCGAGCTGCGACCGCGCCCTCGTCTGAGAATTTTCAGACAAACCATGCCGTTTCCACTTTTCTCCTCGACACGTCCCGACATTGAATTGAGCACTTATGTACTCAATTTCCTCGATGCGTGCATCGACCTGTCGCTGTCATGCGACACACAGGTCAACTTTAATTTCAAAACCGATGACGAGGGAATCTGCATCGCGGCAGAGTGGAAAAAGAATCAGTTGATTGCCGATGCCACAGCACAGATCGAATTGCTCGACAACATGCGGCTGACCATGAGCGGCGACATGGTGAAATGGGAATACCAGATCTTCGACAGCGGCGAGGCACTGAACTCCGAGGCTCCGCTGAACGAAGCCCTTTCAGCTTAAACGTCTGCCCGACCTCACTTCTTCGACTTTTTGGAAGTCTTTTGGATTCTTTTGCGCAGGTTTTCACTGGTCACTGCATTTTCGCGGAACGGTGCCGTGTGGGCAGATGACCCGTAGATTCCTTTGTCGTATTGGGGAGCCAGCCAAGGATACACCTCGTCCTCACGGTCGAGAACTCCGTATGTTTTAGCGTTGATCAGATCGCTGCTGTTCTGCGGCTCTGCAGATTGTTCGCTCGACACGCACGCCGGAATGAGCTGAGCGGTCAGCGCAAAAAGGACAATGAGTTTTCTTGTGGTCATAACACGCTCTCCGAATCGGGCCGTGCCTCCGAACGAGAAGGCCCCCTCGCCGAAAAGCAAGTCCCGAGCCAGCAACACATGCACCGGAATCACAGGCAATTTATGGGACTCACAATTCAATTTTGACTAAAAGTTAAACAGTCCATGCCGTTTTTTTATACAGTATCGAGAAACAAAAAATCGTCGAAAGCCCTTCTTGAGTCCCTTGGCGGCAACGATTAAAATCAGGGATTATACCGACAATATCTTCGACTTAATTGAAATGCATGTAACGTCGAAAAGCATAGCAAAGACTGCGGTTACAGGTGCTCATGAAGGACGACAAGAAACATTTGACCATACAAGAGCTGGCAGGAATCGTCGGCGTTTCCACCTCGGCATTACGGGCGTGGGAACGGCGTTACGCCATCTTTTCGCCTGAAAGAACCCGCGGCGGGCACAGACTTTACACTCAGGAAGACCTTAAACTCTTTTGGTTTGTCACTCACCTGCGCGGACAAGGCCAAGACCTGAGAAAAATATCCACGCAGGGGCGGGACGATCTGCTCAAGCAAGCGCAGTCCTTTTTTGAACTGAAGGCACC
>JBEDKY010000304.1:0-4712 GCA_041171905.1 Pseudomonadota bacterium | reverse complement strand
GTGTGTACACGACCTCATTCGATCAGTCGCGGACGTATTTCCTGACGCAGCGCGTGGTGGGCCAGGACAAAAGCCAGGGCGGTCCGTTTTGGGCCACACAATTCAATTCGTACGCATACCTTGTTGGCAGCCGCGAGCCCGACACGGGGATCGAAAGAACGGGCATCATCCAGCATTGCATGAGCGGTCAAGCATGCTTTGCACCGAACTGCATTCCCGATCGCGCCTCCGATCCGCAAATCTGTCGAGCGTTGAATCAGCTAGGCAGCCGAAAGTGCAAGGTGGACGTCAATTTTGAAGTCGCGCCTGTCATCACTGCAAAGCAGGTTGCATCAGGCCGCCATGGCGACAGGGTCATCAAACCGCAATTGTCGGTACGTCCGACCATCGCTCCGCATTGCTGGTTTGTCGATGATCCGAGTGTGCCGACGAGCCTTGAAAGTGCAAAGGGCGAATCATTCAACTCTGCGCAGCAAAAAACTTTGGTTGCATGTGATGCGAGTGCTCTGAATGTCTCGAGCTGTGACTCGCTCGCGCCTGATATCGCCGCGGTTGTCACGCTGAAGATTGCCAATGAGGAATGTTTGGGGTCGGGCGGTCAGACGAATCCAAATCCGACCCCGAATCCGAGTCCTGTTTCCAATCAGGTTCTCTTTGGCGCAAGCGGAATTTTCTGCAAGATCATTGCTGCCGACGGGCCTGCGAATGTACGTGCCGAGAGCAACTCTTATTCTCCTATTTTGGCCAAGCTCGATCCAGGCTTCGAAGTCTACATCCGCGGCTATCAGATTGTGGAATCTGGCGGGGTCGCAAAGAGGTGGGTGAGCGTTCAGTTTGAAAAGGATGGCAAAAAGTTTGGCGCCGGTGACGGAGTGCCCGCCTTCATCCATGAAAGTCAATTCGAAAAGCAGTGCCGCAAGTGATATGAAGACGCGTTACACAAAAGCAAATTTGCCGAGCAAACCCTGCGAGGCATGCGGTCGTCCATTCAACTGGCGGAAAAAATGGGAACGCTGCTGGGACGAAGTGCGTTACTGCTCCGATCGCTGCCGCACCGAACGCAAAAAGGCAAAAAGTAATGAGGGTTCTTAAGCCTTCCATTTGAGCTGCAAATGCTCAGGAAAAGGCCCATCTCCGAAGTCAATTTTGCCTGCGAGTTCCACGTCAGTGAGACGCAGCACTTGCCGGACAACTTCCGGAATGACAACAGCACCGATGTGCCTCCCGAGGCATTGATGATGGCCATGACCAAAAAGAAAATTATGACTTTGATTGCGATTCGCATCAAAAGAATCGGCATTAAGAAAGCCATCCGGATCAAACATGGCTGACTGATTGAGAGTCAGTACAACCGTCGACGAGTCGACTTGCTGCTGCCACGCCTTTCCAAGGCCAAGTGTCGCAGGCTTCTCGCAGACTCGGAAGAAATAAGGAAAGGGCGGGTTGAAGCGCAATGCTTCGAAGACGAATCCGTCGATTGCCTTTGCGTCCTGTTGCCAGGCGGCAGATGCAGCGGCCGAGCGAATGTCTTTGCGTGAAAGAATCTCAGACAAAGCATAAATCACTGACTGAGACACAGTTTCGATAGTTCCGATGAGGAGAGCACCGACATTTCTTGCCACGCGCATGACATCGAAATCCAACGCTCCTGTGGCGCTTAGCCGCAACAGGCGGCTTGCCGGATCGCCTCTTCCCGCCATCGCCTCACCTTTGGCCAGTTGTGCACCTCTGCGTTGAAGAAGGCCGCGCAGATACAGCCCCATGTTAGCCGCCGAATCCTGTCTGTTCTTTGTGATCTCTTCGGAGGTGAATTTTCGCAAAAAAGGCTTGTGAAAAGGCTGATTGTGGAATGCGTCGCATTGACTCCAGAACGACCACTTGAGGATTTCCGCGGAATCGCTTTCATCGTAACCGAAAAGTTGCTGGACGATGGACACGGGAATCACACGGCTGAGCTGCGTCACGGCATCAAGGCTACCACCGGCTGCGGCGAGAATTTCGGCTGAAGAGGTTTCCGTGAATTGACGAATCCTCGGCAAGTCTTCGAAGTCAAGAATGGCCTGCATCAAGCCCTTTTCGCGCCAGTGAAGGGCAGTTTCGTCTTCAGCCATCCAGAATCCCGCTTGCTTTGCTGAATAGAGTGCAACGCTGAATATGTCGTGCTGTCTGAGAACGGCCATGCAGTCATCAAACCTGCTGACCAAGGTCACTTCAGGGAGGCGCAAGATTGGCCTTTCGCGCCGTAATTGGTCGTAAAATGCCAAATCGTTTTTCTGAATCCAGCTGTGAACAAGTGGCCAACGTGCCTCTGCAGGCGTTTCATCAAGAGTTTTAAGATAGTTCAGCATCGGCCAAGTCTCCTGCGCTAGATTTAACAACATAAGTTTCGTGGACGAAATTAAATCGAAGCGAAACTTTCTACAATTTTTCAGAGTGACCAGAGGGTTTGTGGCGTACTTCCGAGACAGCT
Organism: Pseudomonadota bacterium; assembly: GCA_041171905.1. Classification (GTDB taxonomy): domain Bacteria; phylum Bdellovibrionota_B; class Oligoflexia; order Silvanigrellales; family Silvanigrellaceae; genus RFOM01. The sequence goes on along the minus strand of JBEDKY010000304.1, from coordinate 2,242 downwards.
TCAAAAAGGGCATCAAATTGACGCAGAAAATGGTGCGATTGATTGTTCAAATCGCTCCATACGACAGTCCTTGAAAGTGCCATCTTCTCTTGTTCTGCCATTGTTTCTTTCAAAGTCGCTTGGCCGATCGCTGCAAAGGTCCCTTTGAGGTTGTGCGCAACTTTTGCGAATGAATCGAAGTCACATGCAGCCAGCTGAGCCTTGTATGACTCTTTCAGTGAGTTGGCTTCACTGAGGAATGTATCAAGCACTTCGTCAAGAATATCACTCATACCATCGTTGGCGAACTTTTCAGCGACCATTTCAAGTTCGCGTCGAATGAACTCAATGTCTCTCGATATGAGCTTACGCTGCATCATAGATGGGGACTCCGCAATTGAGGCAAGCGGTGTTAAACTTTCAACCTCCGAGCTTATCGGGTGCACAGACCACAGAAAAGCCGCGGGCGGAGATTTTTTTGGAAAAATGAAACGTGGAGTGAATCATGTTGCGGCAGAGAACCATATTGTTTTTGGTTGGCTCATTGCTGTTGGTGTCATTGCTGTTGATGGTTGTCCTGTTGAAAGAGCATTTGAGCGACAAAGCATCCGACGATTCCGTCCGCACTTTCAGGGTTGTTCATAGTCAGACTGAAGATTCACCACTTCATCAATCACTCGAGGCTTTTGGCCGCTTGATTGAAGGATTGCAGCCCGAAGTTAAAGTCACCGTAGGGTCACATCAGTCAGCGGGATCGGACGAGAAATCAGTCGACCGGCTTATAGCTGGGGAGTTTGATCTTGTTGTCATTCCAACCTCACAATTATCCCATCTTTACCCTCCGGTTGAATATATAGACTTGCCGTTTGTCTTTCAGTCACGCGATGATGCGAATACGCATCTGGATGGAAAAATCGGCTCTGTTATACGCGCTGAACTGGATAAAAAAGGAGTTAAATGCTTTGAGCATTTTGATGCGGGTTTCAAACATTTTTTGGTAGACAAGGTGATTCGAAATCCAGATGATCTCCGTGGCCTCAAGATCAGAACAGCCCGTTCTTCCATCATGTCCGAACAGATGCGGATGTGGGGTGCTCTTCCGGTTCAGATTGATGCACACCAAACGGCTCGTGCAATTGCAGACCATGCAGTCGAGGGCAGTGAAAGCTCACTGTTGGAAATTGAACAGCTACAGTTGAATCAGCAACAAAAGGTTCTCAACATCAGCAATCACAGCTACTCGGCACATTTGCCGTGTTTCAACAGCGTTAAGTTCTCTGCTCTGCCAGAAGCCCTGCGTCAGGGCTTGATGCGGGAGCTCAAAAACGCCGTCAAGACCCAGAGAAACTCAACACAGCAAAGGGAAAAGTTGTTCCTCGAAAAGGCTGCTGCGTCCGGAATGCGACTCGAAAGGCTCACTGAATTGGAGAGGCTGGAATTTGCAAGGGCAACGTTCTCGCTCCGGAATGACAGCATCCTTCACTGGAATCGCGAGTACTCCTTGAATCTTCCGCAACCGTTGAGTCTGGATGACAGTCTTCCAGCAGAGAGCCTGTCGTCACGAAATGAGCTGGTCATTGGAATCAATGCAGATTTGAGTCTGGGAGCCGCTACGGCAGGAAAGTCGATTGTCGCAGGAGCTGAGTTTGCAGTTTCAGAGATCAATGCCGGAGGGGGACTCCTCGGGCGGCCTCTGAAGGTGGAGGCACTCGACCACGGTGGAATCAATTTGCGCGGTATTGCGAACCTTCAAAAGTTGGAAAAGACTTCCGGTCTGATTGGTGTCATCGGCGGTATTCACAGTAATGTCGTGTTGTCTGAACTCGATTTTATTCACGAAGAAAAGATTCCTTATCTCATTCCGTGGGCAGCAGCTGTGGACATCGTGGACAACGGGCGTGTGCCAAACTTTGTGTTTCGTTTGGGCGCCAGAGACGAATACGTAGCCAGATTTCTTGTTGGTGAAGCGATTCGCTCAACAAAGAAAATTGCATTGTTGCTGGAGAATACGGTCTGGGGGAGGAGCTGTCTGCAGGCGATGGAGAAAGAGTTGCTGAACGTGGGTCTCAAGCCTTTGTCTGTTCAATGGGTGGATCGCGGTGCCGGCGAAGTTAATGTTCAAGCATCTGCGGTGGAAGCATCGGGTGCAGAGGTTGTGTTGATGGTTCTCAATTCACCAGAGGGTGCTCTTGCGGTCAAGACTTTTGCCGAGCGTCGTGCGAAGATTCGGATTTTGTCGCATTGGGGGATCACAAGCCATAAC
>JBEDKY010000303.1:0-8747 GCA_041171905.1 Pseudomonadota bacterium | reverse complement strand
TCTGAAAGAGATCCTCGTTGTCCTTGAGCATCTTCATAACTGCGGCATCCGGTTTTTTGCCTCCGAGCTGCAGTAGATCGTACTTTTCGGCGGGCGAAAGCAAGTTTAATTGATTCTTGTCGCCTGAATCCCAGGCCGCGAACATCTGGGTGACCTGCTGATAGGGAGTCTCGGGCAGACGTGTCAGACCCGATGCACCGCCTTCCGGTACAGCCCATCGTATTGCCATGCCTCTTTCGAACAAAGGCCAATAAGTATCGGTCCAAGGCACGCTGCGTTCACCGCCCTTGACATCCTTGATTGCAGGCCACGCCATCGTTGCGGGCAATCCCAACAACTCCGGCTTGTCGGATGAGCCAGGTGCTTCAAAAGGCTTCGAGTTGTATTTGCGCGGCCTGCAAGCCAACAAAGAAGCTGTTGCAAAAAGTCCGGAAATTAAAATTAACGAAGAGCGTTGTTTGAACATTGTGTCCCTCAATCAGGATGCAAAAATCGTTTCGTGCAAGCAAAGAACCCGACGTTGGGTATTCGGAGTGACTGAGCGCTGATTGAATTGAATACGTCAAAGAAGTGTCGGGAGGGTAAAAACTGTAACGATTCGTCCGAAACCCCTCGAAACAGAGGTGAGAGAACGTGGTCAACTGGCAACCCCTGAAGGATTACCTGAAGGAAAACAGAACAGGCTTGATACGAGAGGCTTGTTTTGTGCTGGTTGTTTCCCTGTGGGTTGGTGTCTACGTCTACCTCATGCGCAACAGCTGGAACGAAATTGCTGATCACGAGTTGCGCAAAAGCTTTGTGCAGGCAACCACCAAATCACTGCAGGACTTTGAGTCCCGCATTCACTTTTGGGATGTGCAGTCAAAAAAAATCGCAAGCTTCGTCACCGATCAAACTCCGGCAACCTTCAGGGCGCAACAGGAAACCTGGAGCACCTTGTTTGACTCACATCCGGAATGGCTTGCCACGCACGTTGTCACACGACGTCAGGGGTTTGAGGCGTCGGTACCACTGACACTGATGTCGCGTCAGGCCAAAGAATTGTTCCCCCAAGAACTAAGCTCGCCCGTACCTTGGTATGAGGAAATGAAATCTTCGGCAATTCAACTTACATCGGCAAAAACGCTCAATCAGCCACTGACGATGCAAATTGTCAGGAGCATGGATAAAGAAGTCCAGTGGGCTCAGGTGATATTCAACATCAAGCGCTCCGCACCTGGTTGGAGCACATGGGTCGTACATACATTTTCATCGAAGCTGTTGCCCGAAATTCTGCAAAAAACTGAGACGCACGACTCCGTTCTGTTTTTTCCACACTCTAAAAACATACTCGTCTCGCAGGAGTTTCAAAAACAAAAAATTGAAAAGAGCGAAATCACCGGATTGCTCGAAAGGAATTACAACAAGGAATCGGCATTTTTGGAGCAAGAATTCGCAATCGCCAAAAAGCCGGTCTGGATGAGCTGGAAGCATTCAAAAGATTTGAACGTCTCGTTGGTACGAATAATCCCAAACAAGAAGATACCAGACAACAGCGGCAGGCAAACTCCTTCGCTGATCCGCGACTGGCTGCTGTCTTTCATCTGGATGAGCCTCTCGGCAATGCTTCTCTGGTGGAGTTACAGCAAAAAACTCTGGCATCTGTCCTTCAAAACATCTGTTTGGAACAAACAGATAAATCCACCGGAGTTCCCCGAGGAAACCTCTGTGGTGGAGTCGACTGTCACACGCATGACCTCTGCACTTGCCTCGCCAATCGAGACCGAAAAAGAATTTTGTCGGCATTTATTGAGCGAACTGGGACCGATTGGACTTGTCAAGCTTGCAGGTTCGGCAACGGCAAGGGTCGAGGTGTCACCGGCTCCAAATTACAAAGGGTCTTGGTGGATTCTTCAAAACATCGATGAAAACAGAATTCTGATCGCAATCGGAGCAGCTTCAGGAGAAGGTTTGGCTGCAGGAACGGCCGCTTACTCAGTCCGGCATTTTATTGAGGTCTTTTTGAAGCAGGAAACCGAGTCACGCGACACAGAAGCGTTTCTGAGCCTCGTCTATGACCTGTGCAGCGAAGCCACAAAAGGCGTGTTGCTGGGAACAGAGCATGTATCGCTATTCGCTGCTATCATCGAACTTAAAGAACAGAAAATGTGCTACCTGAACGCAGGCTATCGCTCGCCGCTCCTGCATCTCAACAGCAAAAAGAGTATCTGTCTTGTTTCGTACCTCGACCCCATTGGCTTGAATCTTGAAGGGCACCCCATCCCCCACTGGGTCAACCTGCCTTTTCAGTCGCGGCTGGTTATGTGCAATATTGGCGCCCGCAACATCGACCTGAGCGAACTCGACGACTCCGAATTGGTGAAAATTTACGTCTATCCCTTCGTTGCAAGCTCGCACGAAACGGCAGCGCAATCGGACTTGAGTGAAGACATCCAACAAAAACCTGAGTTCAATGCGGCATGAATTGGATTGATGTCACAAAAAAACCCCGTCCATGCAGGACAGGGCTTTAAAAGTGGCTCCCCAGGCCGGATTTGAACCGACGACACGCGGATTAACAGTCCGCTGCTCTACCGACTGAGCTACTGGGGAACGCGAGATTTCTATAGATTCTGCACGGTGGAAGGTCAAGCTATCGGGATAAAAAAAAAGGGGGCTTATGGAATAAGCCCTTCGCCTTTCAAAACCTCGCCCTTGCCCCAAGCGAATTCCCAGCGGTGAACGCGCTGCCCTGCGACGAGCGGATTGAGAACGTCGAGTCGCTTTAAGCGGCGATGGAAGTTGCCGGGGTCGATTTCCTGTCCGGAGAGAAGTCCGACAAGAACCCGCAAGTCCTGAATCGAAAACACCTTCGGAAGAAGCTCAAAAGCCAACGAAGAATGGCGGATCCAGAAGGGAATCTGTGCCAGAGCGTCGCGCACAAACAGGCGGCAGTCGTGAGACAGATGGCTGTCCTCTGCAAAGAGCTCCTGCGGAGTCAACCAGACGCCGCGGGCATCGGGTGCGATTTCGCTTGGAATGGCAACCACGCGCACGATTGCAACACTCTGTGCACTTTCAAACAAAAGGTCGCGGTCATAGACGTCTACAACCCTGTCCTTGCACTTTGTCGAGCCGATCCAAGAGGACAATTCCTCTGGTTCAGACGCGGAAAGCAAATCGCGAAGGATGTATTCGAGGGCTGATTTTTGCAGAACGTCTGACTTGAGGAACAAGTGCGGGAGAACTTGTTTCTCGGTGGCTGCATCGCGGCGAACGAGCACACGCAGCTCACCCGTGTGAGCTGAAATCGGAACCAGAACTAACTCAGTCTTTGCGGACATGGGAAGAGTCCTCACTTCTTGGCTTGCGGACTCTGCCCTCCTTGATCAAGACGGGTCAGGACGTCAAGCCATTTTGTTTCCATCACGAATACCTCTGGGGCATCCGAACGCTTCACATAGACGGCTTTTTCGTTGTTGGGAACCCTATTTCCTACGAGAACTTCGACCTGAATTTTCTTGTCTGCAGGAGCCGACAAAGTAAACCGGGTAATCGGCTTGTCGAGGCCAAAAGTCGCAAGATTTGCTGTTTCGGCGGCATCTAAAATATCTTCAGCCGTTGAAAACTCCCAATCTTCAACGAATTTACGGGCATCCTCATTGGCCACCCGCTCCGGCTTCTTGGGGTCAGCGGCCGCCGTCGCGCCAACGAGATACCAGTTTCTCTCCTCCTTCTGGTACTCTTTTCCTGATACAGTCGTCAGCTTATTGATATCATTGAACGAAACCCCAGAGAACACACGTCTGTCACGGAAGTACTTCAGCACAGGCGACAAATCCGCAAACTTGGAGAGCTCAAGGCTACCCACGGCTCCGTCCGACATCACCGCATACAAGGCATCTTTGGTCAGACCGAGCTCAATTTTCTGCAATTCCTTGCCACCATCGCCCTTCATAATCACGGTCGTGTTCGCCGGCTGCAAACCCAGCGCCGCCTTGTTCTCAGGCGTGATGGAGGCAGGCTCGGTCACTTTGTCCGCACGCAAACGCGTCCAAGCATCCAAGTACAGACCGACCTGGTTGTTGTCGGCGCGAACGTTCTTGGGCTTGGTGATTGTCCACTTGCTCGCACCATTCTCTTCAGTTTTGGCCAAGACGATCTGCGTGCCGTCGTTCTTGGAAAGCTCAATTTCCTTGACGTCGGTGACCGAGAAATCGCCGATGATCTTCGAACGGAAATCCTTAAGCTCCTTGTCGACTGAAGAAACAATCGATGCACCGGCAACAAGAAGGCCCTTGCGATCAGACGACAGGGCATAAACTGAGATCGCATTGAAGGCCGCTCCCGCACCAGCACCAATGCTGACGTCTCCACCGATCCAGACCTTCAGAGTGCGCGCCTTTCCGCCGGTTTCTTTGTTGGCGGCAACATCGAGTTCAATCTGGCTTCTCGGAGAATCCAAACCGAAATCTTTACCCGTGGAGCCGTCACCACTTTTGACCGCGTCGGCAACCTTTTGAGCGTCTTCAAGGTGCTGCTCAAATGTTGCTGACTGCAAGGCAGACAACAAATTGTTGATGGTGTCTTGGTCAGGGCGCGGACCTGCCGGTTCGCTCATGCTCCAATTAGATGTCGCATTGTCACGTTTGAAAACGTATTTTCCGGACTTATTCTGGACTGTCAGTTTGAGAACATCCTTTGTCTCAAAATCGACAATTTTAACTTCCTGCTTTTTGCTGGCCTGCTCTTTTTCGGCCAGATGCTCGTCCAGAGCGATGCCACCCCAGATGGCAGCACCCGCAGCAATGGCAGCTGCGAGCTTCACCCACGTTTTCATGCAGACCTCCGGCGCCAGTAAATATACAGACCGGACAAAGCAGTTACGAGCGGCAGAATGAATGCGAAGAGCAGAACGAAGTTTGCCGGATTACGCTCCATCTTGAACCGCTTGGGTGCAAAGTCTTTGGTCGGAATGCTGATGAGGTCTTTTTCCTTGTAGAGGTGTGCAACTGCCAATGGAATCAGGTTCGTTGTCGTCGGCAGCATGCGCTCGAACGCAACTGTGTCGAATCCGAAAACAACAACCTCTGCGCTCTGCTTGGCGGCATCCTTGTTGTCCTTGCCAGCCGCGGGCAAATTGCCGGCGCCATCCTTGGCGGCCAAAGTCGCACTTGGGATTCCCTCAGCCAGTTTAGCCGGTGCTTCGATTTCGATATCAACCGCAACTGTAAAAGTTTTCTTCGGATCAAATCCGGCATCGGGCGTCAGGCGCAGATCGCCCTCCAGCGGAAGACGGTTTCTCTGCTCTTCCGTGAGTGTGACTGGTGCTGCATGCATTGCGCTGACGAGGTTGGTACCTTTCAGCTTGAACACGTTGGCTTCGCCAGCTGGAGCTGTGAAAGTCATGCCGCGTGCGCCGTCAGCAAGGCCGATGTCGCTCGCCGGAAACACCTTCGTAATATCCGAGGAACGGGAGAATTCGCCCACTGCAATCGGCGGACGCAGTGGATCAATTTGTGCCAGCTGTGTTCCGAATTGTGTTGCGCCCTGATTGGACATCAAAAGCGTCGGGTCAAATCGGACACCCAAATCAGCAAAGAGTTTTGACATCCCCGGATCGCGGTACGGATTCAGAACAAGAATCAGTCGTCCGCCACGCGCAAGAAAGCGGCGCAGCATATTCTCGTGGATTGCGGAGTACGGAGCCGTCGCGGGACCAGCAACAACCAACTGCGCATCAGCGGGAAGCTCTTCGGTGTATTTGTGCGGTACGACTTCATAGGAGCGGTTGCGAAGGATTTCAGAAACAGCGTAATAATTGCGGTTGCCTTCCATCGTGGTGGCATGTTCACCATTTCCTGTCAGGAAGTACACAGTACGCTTCGACTTGGTCAGGCCCAGAATTGCGTTCGTGAGCTTGCTCTCAGTCACGCTTCCCGAAACCTCGTTCCGCCCGCCTTCCTTGGTCAGCAAAACCAAACGGCTGAAGCCCGATGGACGAACCTGCTGCAGGGCTGCACGGTCGGCGAGATTAAGCACCACATGCTGAATCTTTTGTGACGTTTCTGAGTACAAACGGCGCAGCTGTGCGTTTTCGTCGCAATAACGCTCACGCGGATCTTGTGACGGAATGCAGACGATCTGAATGTCTGATTTGAGCTCCTTGAGCACATTCACAGTCTCGCTGCTGAGTGAGTTCACCTTGCGCTGCGTGAGGTCGATGGTTTTCGAGAACCGCTCGCGGTTGAGCAGTGAGGCCAGACCGACGATGATGGCGATGCCGACAACACTCCAAACCACAGCCAAAGCGAAGTGCTTGGGTGCATATTTTTCTGAAGGTGCAGACACAACCTTGCCCTCGGCATTGCGCTCGGGCACGGGGAACAGAATCGAAAATAGTCCGATGAGACACACACCCAAGAGCGCCCAAGGAACCTGTGGAGCAAGGGCGGAAAGATTGGTCCAGAGCAAGCCAAGAAGCAAAAGTGCAAAAATAAGCCCGATTGCAATTTCTAAACGATATTTTTTCATCTCAGACTCTCCAGCGCTTCGTTTCGACAACCAGACGGCTCAGAAACAGGAACGTCGATACGATCGCGAGGTAAATGGCAATCGACGACGTCTTCAGAATTCCGCGCGACAGTTCGTTACCCAGATCAAGTATATTGACCGAACGCTGATACCATTCGGGCGCACCTTTCACGTAGGCGCTGAACAAAAACAGAATGATGAAGAACACCGAGCCGAGATAGCTGATGACTGCATTTTGCGTCAGCGAAGAAATAAACAACCCGATCGCGACAATCGCTGCAATGTTCAGAATGAGGCCGAGATAACCAGCGGCCATCACCTTGAAGTCTGGTTCGGCGAAGACCGTAACAAACAACGGATAGATCAACAGCAAAAGACAGATCGCGGAAAAGTAGAACATGATTCCGAGGAACTTGCCGCCGATGATTTCACCCGAGGTAATCGGAGCTCCCGCCTGCAGACGGAATGTGCCCTGTGCAAGTTCTTCGCTCATCACGCGCATCGTGAAAATCGGAATCACGAAGATGTTGATGTAGTTCAAAAAGCCAATCAGGCTGCCCATGATGTCAGCCACCGGATCGACGGCCTCACCGCGCAAAAGCAACTGGTTGGTCACAATCGTAAAGAGCAAACCCGACACGAGGAACAGAATGCAACCCGCAATCCATCCCACAGGAGTGCCGAGAAATCCGCGAAAATCGCGTTGAGCAATGGTCAATGCGGCTCTCATGCCTGTCCCCCGACAAAAGAATTCTGGTTTTTAATCGCGTTGAAGAAGAGCGACTCGAGTCCGGTGCGGTGCTCGTACACACTGGTGAGTCCAAAGCCCTGCTGCACCAGCTGACTGTTGACCTGCACGATGTTGGACGTGCGGGCATCGCCGTAGAAGTCTTCTTTGAAACTGACAAGCAGACTGTTGGGCTTATCTGAAAAAAGTTCGGCGTTCGCAACGAACGTTTTTTCTTTAAACCACGACAGTGCGTTTTCGGTCTTGTCGGCAAACGAAAAGACCATCGCTGGCCGGTTGCTGCCTGCCTCGGTCAACGATGACTGAGCAGCGATGCTTCCTTGGTTGATGATGATCACGTCATCACAAGTCGCCTGAACCTCGGAGAGGATGTGCGAGCTGAGGATCACCGTGCGATCTTTTGCGAGCTTACGGATGAGTTCGCGGATGTGGACAATCTGGTTTGGATCCAGACCTTCGGTTGGCTCGTCGAGAATTAACACCTTCGGCTGATGCACTAAAGCTGAACAAAGTGCGACACGCTGACGGTATCCCTTCGAGAGATTACCCACTAAACGGTTTGCAACGTCTTTTACGTCACAGTCGTTCAATACACGCTCAATCGCGGATTTACGCTGAGCCGAGGGGACTTTCCTGAGCTTTGCTACGAAGGTAACAAACTCAAGGACTGTCATCTCGCGGTAGAGCGGAGGGTTGTCCGGAAGATAACCGACAACTTCCTTGACCTCGCGGGTCTGCGTCACCACGTCAAATCCGCAAATCTTTGCGGTACCGTCACTCGGCCCGAGCAATCCGGCCAAAATGTCCATGGTGGTCGACTTGCCGGCACCATTCGGGCCCAGAAACCCGCACACGCGTCCCACACCGACAGAAAAGTTGAGACCGTGCAAAACCTTCCGCTCTCCATAGAGCTTCACAAGGTCCTTAACCTCAATCATTAATCCTCCTAACCAAAGAAAACCTTAGGTGAGCTTTGTGTTTGATAGAGTTTTTCCAAAGCGCGGAGGATTATACGCTCTGAGTGAATTGTCAGTCAAATTTACAACATGGGAGTCACTGCCCATCGTTCGGGTGTGCATTGGTCGGTTAGACTGACCCTGGTCCATCTGCTCATCTACAGGATTACCAGTATGAACAGGCGCAAATTTGGCGATAAGTCGTTGTCGAAGCAGGTTGCAGAGCTCAACAAAAGAGCAGTTGCGCAAAACAAGGTCGTCAGTCTCGATGACTATCGATCGGCCTCACGCCGACTCGAAAGTAAAACCATTCTTGTGGTCGATGACGAGCTGGTGATGCGCAACGCCATCAAGAGAATCTTTGAAAAAGACAACTATCGTGTGCTTGTCGCCAAAGATGCGATGGAGCTTTCGAAGATCATCGAAGACACACGCATTGACTTGATTCTGCTCGACATCAACCTGCCGTGGGTGGACGGTTACGAATTGTGCGGATTGCTCAAATCGAAACCAATGCTCAAGGATTTGCC
>JBEDKY010000302.1:0-2514 GCA_041171905.1 Pseudomonadota bacterium | reverse complement strand
GAATTGCCATGTGCAACGATGTGACATCGGAATAGCCGCAAATGACTTTCTGAGACTTTGCAATTTTTTCGAAATCCAGAAAGGGCAGCATACTGCTTGAATTATAGCCGCCGATTGTCGAAATAAGTCCGCGAATCGACGTATCCTCAATCAAACTCATAAATTCCGCAGCGCGTTCCTGCCCCGAACCTGAACGATACCCCTGTGCCGCATGGGCAGCAGTGAGCGTTCCAAGCTTTACCGAAAAACCCATCTTTTGAAGGTTTCTGATACCGTTTTCGAAGAGACCAAGATTATGCTGGTAAGCAGGAACAGAAGGCGTGAAAATGCCGATGGTGTCGCCCTTCCGAAGTCGTCGTGGAACAAGTAAACTGGCAGACATAACTTTCCTCCATGCTCTTTCACACGAGAAGTTCAGGATGACATATTATTCTATGTTCTGCTCTAAGCGAAATTAAGATGGAATCTTTTCTTGTCCTTGTAGTTCGTCCACGTTCGATTCAGTGTCGCGTGTCCCATCCAAACGCTGATGTTCTCCAATTTTTGACCCAATGACAGCATCAAGTCAGAGAAGCCCTTTCTGCCTCCGTAGAGCGTGACACCTTCTCCAAATCTGTTGCGCATTGTTTTTGGAATAGGCCGTCGAAATTTCCCCGACATCAATATTTCTAAAGCTTTCTTCTGCTCAGCAAAAAGAAGTGGAATCGGTTTCCAACGTTCCTCAGGCGGAAGGGCGATAACTTTTGTTTGATACACCCACAACACAGTCGTGCCGCGCATGTTCTCCTCCATACGCCACATTCCTTCGTTCTTGAGGTTGTCTATCTCGAGTGGTCTGAGTCCAAGCCAAACCGAAAGGAACAACCAATTATAATTCACAACGGACAACAGCTTCTTCGCGCTATCCAATTGCGCTGGAGTGATCGCAATCGAACCGAAACCCACCTGCTTTTTTGCGTGAAAATAATTTTCAATGAGTCGTGCCCGCTCATACCCTCGCGGCATGGGCAGTGGCAGAAACGGTTGGGATAATTTTCTGGAAATGAAGAATCCCCACAAGTTCATCATTTTCAATATGACGTTGACATATTTGATGCTCAAATGAACGCGATAGAAATAATCATAAATCTCGTATGTATGAAAAAACCACTCGATTGGCTCAACACCGGTCGCCGCAATCGCTCGTTGCGCAGCCCTCCACACGCGAGCCGCGCGTGGCTTCTGACGTCGATCGGTTTTACCTTCGCTGGATCTGTCTCGTAAAAAACGACTCTCAAACTCAGCGACAAATTCGAGCGGCAGCCAGCGCTCCAGCTTTAGCCTCTCACTCGTCTCCTGCCTCTTTCGTTCCAAAAGCAGTTTTTCCTGTTCCTTTGCTCGCAGGCTCAGGTTCAATTGTTTTGCTCTTGTCTTCGCATCTTCAACGCTCATCCGTGCATGAAATCCCAAAGGAGCCCAACGCTCGGGATCGATATCCCACTCCTTCTTTGGTTTCCTTGCCCTCGATTCACCAAGGTCAACTTTTTTGTAGGAAATAAACTGGAGCTTCCATTGCGGTGTTGACTTCTTCCAGCTCAAGCTCCTGACGTAATAGTACCCCATGACCACTCCTCCCAACGGTGCGCAGCAAAGCGCGCCGAGGGGTGTCGGAACTTGGTTGGGAGGCCTCAAGAATCGGCCGTTTTGATCACTCAATCAGGTCTACCCGGTCCGATTTAGACCGGGGTTTTTTGTGTAAGTTATTGAAATCATTAGAGATATTGGTGGAAGTACTATTTATTCAATAGAAACAATATGTTACAGAGCAAAACACTACAATCAACTACGCAAGCACCACTGCGCTGGGGAAGGTCAGAACCTTCGCCTCCGACGGTGAATGAGTCGAAAAATCAAGACAACTAGTGACTCCGGCGATATCCACTCCCGCAGCGCGGACGTAGTACATCATCGTTTTCATGTCCTTCCAACCACCAATCGTCATGACCTTAATGGGCTCGACACCCTTTGTGAGCAAAATGGTGGCCCAAGTTGCCCGCAGATCATGAAACCGCATGGGTGGCAGGCCCATCCCCAAGAGAAAGGTTCGAAGTGCGCGCGCTTGCTCGCCCTTGTCCCACTCGTTGAGGCGCGGCAATACGAAGTCGTCCTCAGACCGCATCTTCAGCTCCCGGAGAAACTGAATTGCATTGTCTGAAATGGGTACGACCCTTTCTTGCCAATTCTTGGGAGCCTTGAAGCCGTCTTTGTTGTTCCAGGCTCTCCTCACAAAAATGAGTTGTGCCTCCAAATCAACGCAATCCCACTTCAATGCGTAGAGTTCACCACTTCTCATCCCGGTATATAGAGCCAAGGCCCAGTGCGGATACCAAACAAAATTCAAATCTCGTGCGCGTTGTAGAAGAGCCTTGGCTTGCGCCTCTGTCAGCCCTCCCTTCAGTACTTGAACGAAATTGAATTTCATCCGCGGCACTGGAATCTTTGAGATAAACTGCTTCTCAGCTGCGAAGGTCAAAA
>JBEDKY010000301.1:0-5139 GCA_041171905.1 Pseudomonadota bacterium | reverse complement strand
CAAACAGAAAAAAACTTCTGAAATTGCTGAAAGATTGTCCGAATGCGAGCGCATGGCTGCGCTGATAGCAATTGAAAGCAAAACTCTGCTGGTGGATTGCGGCGAACATTTCGCAACCGTTTTTGAAGACTTCACGAGAGCTCTTGATAACGAAATTAAAAAAGAACTTGCGGAGAAATTTGCGCAGACTGCGGCACATAATGAATTGCTCAAGAAAAGCTTGGACAACGATGCACACGCGAAGGCCATGAATGTTCATCAGCTGTATGGAAAAATGAGCAGTCAGGTGGAGTGTTCCGAAGTGGACTGGACGCGTCGGTTGAATCAGGCACAGCAGGAAATTCAAAATGAATTCCTTTGTCTGAATGCATTTGAAATCGAGCAGCAGGAAGAGGCATTGAGACGATGGAACAATGCAATTGAAAATATGCGGACGATGATGAAATCAGCCGAGGAGAGCCTGTTGTATGGCGAGCACGGCCATTGAAAATATAATCAACAAAGCCAAAGACGATCCGCAGTCTGTTTTGGACGACGTTGAGCGCTTGTTTGTTGAGCGAACGGAGCGTCACCCGACATTGAAATTGTTGAACGATTCGGCGGAGCGTTTTTCACGTGAGTGGCAACTGGTATGTGAAATGCGCACACAAGTTGATGAGGGTCTTCTGCAGGCCCGCAAGATTTATCGGGAAGTTCTTAAGAAGACCGAGAGCGCAGCCCTTTTGGGTAAACCACGCTTGTACTGGCTGGCGAAATTTTTGTTTGTCGATGTGCGCAAAAAATCGCTCGAATATCAGCTGCGAGAGGCAGACTACAAGATTGCAGCTTTGAATGATGCTCGCGCACGCTTGCAGTTGATTATGAGTCAGTTCAATTTAAAGGTGTCGCCCGAAAATCTGGAGCTGCTGAACAACCGTGAGTCGGCCGAGGCGAGATCAAAAAAACACGCTGTCGACTTGCAGGTCGAGTGGGAAAAGGCGAGTCATTGCAGCATACAGAACAGGGAGTTGCGGGAGCGCGTCGAGATTGCGGAAATTCGCCAGGCACTCACAGAAGCTTCACTCACAACGATGTTGCCCGGAACTTCTGCAGAAGACTGCAGCCGAAAGCTCCGCGCCATCGACTCGCCACGTCAGCTGACGTCCGCACTACCACACGTCGGATTTTCCAACCGCATTAAGCTGATGAAGTTGATTGAGCAAAGTGAGCATGCTGCACTGCATGCCGAGCAAGACCTTCATAAAGTCCGCGACGGACTCGCTTGTGCCAGGGAAGCTGCTGTAGACGGCCGAACCACAAGTGTGACACGCGAATGGCTGGACTACTGCAAAACAATTGTGTCCAGATACGAATAAGCTGCCGACTTTGGCATGACACGGCATTGACGAATCTGGTTGTCTAACCGGGGACGCTCTTTTTAAACTAAGGTGTTTCCGTGGGAAACAGCTCCATGGAGCACAGAGGAGTGTCTGCGAATGAAGAGTCTGTTACTTAAGATGTCCTGCGGATTTTTGCTGGCATCCGGAAGTGTGTCTGCCTGGGGGCAATCACCGTCGCTGCGTCTGCCTTACCAAATCACCGGTTCGCGTCCTGCGTCACTTGGGGGCGCCTTCACCGCGGTTGCCGATGATCAAAATGCACTCTTCTACAACCCGGCAGGGCTGGCGCGTCTCGATTCATGGTTCGGCGCACTTGCTGATTTGAGCGTGTCCGGCAGTTTCGGTTCCTCTGGTATCGGAGGGATGATTGATGATGGAAACAAAGTTTTAGATGCCGCAAAAGAGATGGCAGGCGGCTCAGATACCAGCAAGCAGATCGACGGATTCATCAGAATTGGCGATATTATTTCCTCGCGGACAGCGGCATTGGGAATTGAAGTTCAGCACTATTACGCGAGCCGTCATTGGGGTTTTGCACAAACTGAATCGCTGGATTTCGGTTTGGGTGTTCACGCAAAACTTCTTCCCGAACTTGCCGACCTCGGCCTGCTTGCGGATTCGGACACCCGCTTTGGCTATGCACATAACTTTCTGGATGGCCGCGTGAGTGTTGGTGCTGCTCCCTACTACAAGCTGCGCGCTCAAGGCGGACGCGCCAATCTGACACTCAACGAGGCCATTCAACCTGAGCAAAGTCTCAAGAACATCATAGCAATTGGTCAGGGCGTCGGATTAGACTTGGGAATCATGGTGACGCCTATCGAGGCAATGTCGCCCACGTTTGGTTTGGCCATTCTCAACGTCGGCGACACAAAGTTTTATGAGGCGGCCCGTTCTGCCTTTGCCAATCTACCCGCTCTCAAGGGCTCTGACTTTCTCGGAACTCCCGACCTCATCAAACAGGTCGTCAACGTAGGCTTCAGTATTTCGCCCATCGACGGTCCCGGCTTTGTTCGGCTGTCAGGCGAAATGCGAGAAATCAACCGTCCTTCGTCAGCTGCCCTGAAGCCGGCTTTCGGAGTCGAGGGTGGATTCAGATCAAAATACGTCAGAGCGTTGGTTGATGGCGGTTGGGGTAACGGAAACTGGAGTGCCGGCATTGAACTTCGTGCATTGCTCAAGCTGCGGTTTGCAACCTATATCGAGCCCAACTTATTTTTTGACCGCAAGGAAAATCAGCGAGTCTGGGTTTTATCGCTGGGTATGTGATGAGCAGCCGTGTGTTTCTGTCAAAAGGTTTCAGCTGATTTAAAGGGATTCGCACATGAATTTATCATTCCCGCGCAAAGAAAATTCGGTTGCTCTTGGTACAAGTCTGATGTTGTCGCTCGTTTCCGCACAAATTGCGCTCGCAAACGAAACTGCTCCTGCTGCGGAAAAAAATGAACAGCCAGCAGCGGCACCCGCTGCATTGCAGACTCCCGCTGCTGCCAAGGCACCGGTAGCGCCCGCATGGACATTTCAGATGAGAAGCGCTCTGGGGGCAGGGAAAGTTGCGCAGGAAACGAAACTCAAATCGGACCGTCTGGGTGTCGGAGTCTATGCCGGAAAGAGTTTGTCCGACTATGAAATCGCCCTGCCGTTTTTTGATGCCCGCAATACCAGTGTCGGTGCGAGCTATCAGACGTTCACCGGCATTGATGCCGCGGCCGATACACAGTGGGCATTGCAGTCGATGGGAGTCATGCTGCGTCTTGGTTCGGCGCCGTTGGATTTGGGCGCGGTGTCATCGGATCTTCTCCTACAGACTGCTGTCAACTACCAGCGCATGGTGGCACAAGACCCAATCAGTGGCGAAGAAAAAACACGGCACGGAGCGGGACTCTCGGCGGGCACATATCTTCGCACACCCGCCATTGATGGCGTCCACGTGCTCGGTGGTGTCGATGTGTTGCTGGGATCTGCGAACTGGCTTGGTCTTACGCTTGGTCTGGAAAGCAATTTCTAATTCAGGGTGAAGCAGCTGAATTGCGCACTTCGTTCAAATTTTGTTCCTTGAACTGTTCCAGATCGATTGCACCCTCGACAGGCTGCCCCCCGCAGTCGAGTGTGCCGCCGTCGTTCAATCCCGCGTTCGAAAGAGACGCACGGGTTCCTGTCATCAACAGCAGTCTTGCATCTGCCGGTATCGAAACTGCACTGACTGTCGCCGGATCTATCGAGTATTGCGACAACGATTTCTGAACTTCTGGAAGATCGGGGCGCAAAGATGTTAAAGCAGTGAGCAGAGTGTTTTCCGGATCAACGATGAACAAGCCGCGCAGCTCCTTTCCGCCCGACAGGGAAGCTGAGAATTCTATTCCTTTAATTTTTTCGTCGTTGCCGACGTAAAACTTTCGACCGCGGTAGTCAGCACCATTGCATTTTCCCTGACACGCGACGCGGACACTCGCTTTCGCATCAGGAGATGCCTCTTGAAATGACGGCCCCACGAGCGCGCAAACGGTGACCATCGAATCACCACCTGCGACCAAGTCTTTTGTCTTCGACTGATTGTACGCCCGTTGTTGGCACGAACCCAAAAGCAGGCCGAGTGCGGAAAGAAAACCAATTTTATATCGTATCGGCAGTTTTCTCGTCATAACTCGTCTCCTCGTACCTGCAGGCTCACCTGCGACACTTCGACAATCCAAGACACTTTGCAGATGGAAAAATTTGCCTGCTGAGTCAGAGCGGCGTCGCTGATATACATGGGAGCCGCTTGGGAGGGACTGCAGAATGCCAAGAGGAATGAAAAAAAGCCTCGGACTCGCCGCCGCAATTTTCTGGACAGGAATCACACTTTGCTGCCTCGCTGCCTTACCGCATTCAAGAGATGAAGCATCAGCAAAGGATTCATCGCTTTCACTGCCTCCGGTGACGCCAACTCCTCAGCGGACACCGCAGCCGGTCAGGCCACGCCGCACACCGCCAGCGACGCCCCTGCCAAACATCCAGACACCCGACAAGATTTGGGTGGTGCAGGGAGAAATCCATCAGTCACAAGAGGTTTTTGTCTGCAGGGCCGAATGCAGAAGCAGTTGGGGTGGAATGACCTTTGAGGTCCTTCAGTCAACCCGCGGCTCGGAGGACTGGCGATGGCACTCCGGGGAATTAAGTGAGTGTTTTTCTTCGGTGCGGGACTTGGAAAAAAAGTATCTCTCGGGAGGTAACTGGCAGACTCCCGCTGTGAATCCGGAGGAGTCGCTCTGTTTTCTGGTTGTGCGGCAGGTGAGTGGTCAAAGGCCAAGCGACGCGCTGTAAAAAATTCATCCGCTAGGATTCTCTTACGACCGATACAACCTTGTTGTCCGGCCTCGTCTCGGGGAATCTCTGAAAATGGAAGTCAATACTACCGCAATCATCTGCTTGTTCGCTGCCGAAGCTGCGTTTGTTTGCCTGTTTCTCTACAGCGGACGTCTGCGAGCGTGGGCGGATGTCATCTGCAGCGGTCTTGTCGGAATGTTTATCCATTCATTGTTGATGCAACTTGGAAACTTGCGAAATGACGAGTGGGACATTCTCTCCGCATCGCTTTTTGTTCTGAGTTTTTCCTTCATGCGCTGGACGATGCAAAAAAGATCGGAAAACCTTTCACTCAGCGAGTCCGGATCTGAATCGGACTCGTTGAACGACGCACCGCATCAGGTCAGGGGATTGAATGAAAATGACTTTCACGACGATCGTCTGCGAACAGTCGGGTTGATGAGCGCGAGATTAT
>JBEDKY010000300.1:0-6530 GCA_041171905.1 Pseudomonadota bacterium | reverse complement strand
GCCGATAACCCTCGTTGTCGACAGCCAGACAGGGAACCAAAACTATCCATGGTGTAGGCAGATGTTCTGCGAATCGGCCTGCGACCACACCTGCTGGCGGCAGCGGTAGTCCGAATCTGTCACGCGGCCAGCCGGCGACTTCCGGCGACAGCTCAAACCAGCAAAGTTCTTTGCTTGGAAGCGTCAGGGGAAGTTGCCACGAAATCGTTCCTTCATGCGTCACGGGATTGCCAGAATTGATGTTTTGCGCCGTGTCCCCGCTCATGCCACGGGGCAGGAGGCACAATTCAGAGCCAATCGGCCAATAGCTGGCGATGGTTCGCGCAGATGTTTTTGACGTGATTTGCCGGTCAGAGAGAAAATTGAGGGTGCGCTGAAGGTGGACTCTGCCCCAGTGACCTGCCTCACGCATTGCATGTTGCTTGAGTTTTTCCCGTGATTCACGCAGGTTCGCGCGCAGATCCCTTTTACGCTCTGCAGCACTCTGCTGAGCTTGTCCACCGGTAGGTTCTGGGCTAAGCCAGCACTGCGAAGCACTTCGCCCCAAATTAAGGAAATTGAACATGACGGCACCCGCATCAATAGCTGAAAGAGCATTCGGAAACGGTCAATATTACCTCGTTGATGTCGAGACTGTTGTATCGATTTATCGCGAAGCCGGCTACGACGTCGACAATGAAGATGAAGAAGTCCCGAATGTTCTGACAGTCGATGGTCAGGAGTGCTTTTTTACGGGTGACTTGGTCAAGAGAAACAACGTTTACTACGAGATCGTCATCGCGGCGAACGGCTTCAACTGGGATGAAGTTGAAACCGACGCAGAGTTCGATGACGAGGAATGAGATAGGCCCGTGCTGGAATTGACGTGGCCCGGTAAATCGGCAGCTGGCCGGCGCGCTGTGGACGAGCTCGATGCGACCCGTTTGGTTTCATGGAGCCCGCAATGCAGAACGGCGTCAGACAGTGGCCCCGTGCTCGCTGATTCGGTGCATCGGGTGATTGCCGGTGACAATCTTCCGGTTCTGAAGTGTTTGCGCTCGACCGGTTCTCGCTACGACGTTATTTATATCGACCCGCCCTACAACACCGGCAGCGCACTCACCTACAACGACAAGAAGCAGGGTAAAAGCTCAGACGGCGGAGCGTCTGCCGCATGGCTGACTGAAATATATCCACGCTTGTTGCTCGCCCGCGAGCTGCTCTGTGAAAGCGGTGTTCTGTTTGTCAGTATCGACGACAACGAAGCCTGCCATCTGCTGACGATTTTACGTGAGATATTCGGACACACCAATCACATCGGTACCATCAAATGGCGCCGCAAGCGGAAGCCGAGCTTTCTTGACAGGCACATGAGCGCCTTGTTTGAGTACGTGGTTGTTTTCGCGCGTGACGCCAAGAGTTGTCCGCGTTTGCTCGGCGGCGACACTGAGGAATCAACGCGCCCGGTGCTCAATGCGTCCAACAAAATTGTCGAACGGATTATTCCGGAGGGTTTTCAGGCCTTCTGTGCCGACGGCAGATATCCCGCAGGTGAATACAAAAACCGTTCGCTCGCATTTGAGTTGCTTAATGAATTGAGTGTGATTGGCGGCCAAACAACGTCTGCCGCACGCGTCCGTGGGCCATTTCGAATTCAGCAGGATTTGTGGGCGGAGACTGGTTTCATTACCAAGCATTTCGGTTTGCGTCGCAGGGTCCTGCCGAGCGAGCGAAAGCGGAGGCATGCCGAGGACGATGGGACAAATTGGCCGACGAACGAGGATGCTCAGGAAGAGCTGCAGAGTATTTTCGGCGAGCGCGTGTTTGATTTTCCAAAGCCTGTCGGTTTGTTGAGTCAGTTGCTCGCCATGGTTCCATGCACAGACACCTCCCGACCCCAGCGCTGTCTGGATTTCTATGCCGGTTCGGGTTCGTTTTTGATTGCTGCGCTTGAACAGTCTCGTTCAGACGGACAAAGACGCACGGTGGATCTCGTGCAAAACCGCGAAACCGTGCGCACCTCCGGTGCCCTTCAATTTACTGACATTGCGGAAATTTGTGCCCACCGGGTGTGCGTTGACAGCACCCGCCGCGGTTTCACAGCGGATTTCGACTTTCTCCAACTCGAACAGCAAGAATAGGTAAATAGTGCAGTAATTGCAGTTGTTCGGTCCTGTTACCTTGAAGAGGACAGGATGTGAATATGAGAAACTTTGCAGACAATTTATTTCGTTTCGGAGCCGTGATGGCCTGTGCACTGCAATGCATCGGGCAGGCCGCAGCTGCAGAGCCATTGCTCATCCGCGGAGATCAGTCCGTTCCGTTGCTCTCCGAAGTTCCGGTTGCGGTGAATTCGTCATACGAAATTTTCACCGTAAAGCCGCGCCGATCGGCGCGTGATGAGTTGATTTCAATTCTCGGAAATGCAGAGCTGTTTTTGACTCCTCCGTCCGACCAACGCGTCGAAACCACAGATGAATCAAAAAAAGTTGAAAAAGTTCAATCCGGAGATGGGCAATGATTCAAGAAATGTTTGAGCTCTTCCGTGCACGGCAGCCGGTTCCTTATATTATTCTCGCAATATTTGCCGTTGGCTGGGTGATCGTTTTTGAACGCTTTATTGTCCTGCAGCTGACCTACCGCCTCAATTTTGGAAAATTCAATGCGACGCTGCGACGGATGTTGTCGGCGGGAGATTTGGATCGCGCACGGCAATACTGCGCGGCTTCAGGAAATACAGGCCTGCCGCTGATTGCTGCGAAGGCAATCGAGGCCTATGAAACTGAAAACTTTCGTGTGCGAATGGTTGTTTCGGAGGAAACTCTGGCCTTTATGCCCCGCATTCGCAGGCGCATTTCGCAACTTCCCAATCTTGCCGCAGTGGCTGTGTTGCTGGGTGCGCTCGCTGCTGTCAATGGCGTCTGGCAAAGCTTTCAGATGGTCGACGGATTGGAATTGGGACTCAAAAGTTTTGCCTTCAGCCGCGGACTGAGTCAGGCGCTGACACCCATCGCACTGGGCCTTGGGGCTTCCGTTTTTTTGATGATTCCTTACGGAGTTCTTGATGCGATGGCGAGTCGCCTTGAGGGAGAGATTGAACACAGCCTGACGGTGATTTTGAATCTCCTCGCTCCGGAAATGCAGCCCGTCTTTGCGCAGCCTGTGGCTGCCGCGCAGGCGGTTGTCGGAGAAGCAACACAGGCGTCTGCGGGTGCAGGTGAAGATTCGGTTGAGGGGGCTAAGGGAGGCTATCAGGATGTTGCAAGCGCGGAGCGCTCGGATCCCGTTCCAGACGAAGAAGAGATCATTTGATCTCGCCTGGGGAGCGTGGGCCGGAATTCTCGCCGTGATGACGGCAGTCGGCGCTGCTCTGACGGGCTCACAAATTTTAATGATGTATCCGCAGAGTGCCGGATTTTTGGAATTCAAATATCCGAGTCTCCCGCGCAGCGACGAGGCGTCCGCGAGGCAATTGGGGCGAGACACGGTGACATTCTTTTGGGGCACTGAAGGGCTTGTGGTCGGACGTATTGCCGATGTGATTGCTCCGCAAGGTGGCTCGCAGCTGCTCTTGAAGAATCCCGCACCCAACAGTCTGATTTCCGTTCGTGTGGAGCTGGAAAAGTGGCTGCGTTCGCATGTGAAGGCGCCCGTGCGCGTGATTGCGGTCGGTGAATCCGTGCGCAAGACATCCAAAATCACCTTCTCGGAAATGGCTGAATTGGCTGGATTGATGGAAGGGCTCAACCAAAGTGTTTTTCGTGAGGAAGTTCGTCCGGCACTGGTGCGGGTAGATTTAGTTAATCCTTTGTGAAGAGGCGTGAATGTTCACCGAGGGCACACGACAGTTTGGTGTATGGAAAATCGGTCATCCGAGTGTCAAACGGCACACCGGAAAGCCGACGCAGGCCATTCTGCTCGCATACGGGTTTTGTGCCTTTCTGACCTGGTTCATCTTCATTTTGACTCTGAAGGTGCGCGGTGAATTCTTCCTGATTGAGAGTATGCATCTGCCGCTACACAGGGTGAACACCGATGTCTTGCAGGCGAAGGAACAGTCGCCCAGCAGCCTCACAATTGCAGTTCGAGCTGAAAATAAAGATTCCGCAATGCGAGTGATTTTTGATAGCGGGCAATCCATCCGGCTGCCCGAGCAGATGCCGCTTTTGGACAAACTGCTCGCGGAGCGTGTCAAAAACATCGAGCTGACTGCGCTGCTGAAAAAGAAGTTGACAGCAGGACTCGGAGTTGCCGACCTGTGGGTTGACGAAAAAATTCCGCTCAATTCGATTCAGCCTCTTGCAGATCTTTTGGTCAAAAGCGGATTCGATACAATCCGCTATGCGGTTGATGTCCGAGCTGACCAAAAACAGGGGGCGAACTGATGGCGGTCCGTCCCGAAAAGAA
The DNA here is from genome assembly GCA_041171905.1 of Pseudomonadota bacterium. GTDB lineage: Bacteria > Bdellovibrionota_B > Oligoflexia > Silvanigrellales > Silvanigrellaceae > RFOM01. Next base: position 2,144 of record JBEDKY010000300.1, on the reverse strand, counting down.
ACGCGCGTCTGCGACAGTTCTTTATGTTCAGGTTTATCAGGGCCCCGCAATGCAATGCGAGGGCGAGTTTCCACTCGGTCCGTCGCGTGTCGTGCGAGTCGGCAAATCTGCGCAGGCGGAAATGTCTGTTCCTTTTGCACCCTTTCCCACGGACATGCGTCTGTTTGAAGTGACCAAATGGGGTGCCAAAGTACTTCTCGATCCGCGCTTCGATGGCTTTGTTTCTGATGGCCAACGCTTTGGTTCGGTGCGCGACTTCATCGCCCCGCGCGGCGCGCTCAAGGAGCTGGCGAGTGTGCTCGAACCACTCGAAGTTGCCATCCCCGAGGGAAGCCGGGGAGCTTTGGAAGTGTCCGGATATACCATTGTCTTTCGAGTGGCCAAAGCAAAGCCGCTGCCGCCGGCAGCAAAGATCAAGGGTGCCCCGAAAGCTCCGTTTGCCCTGCCGCACGGACAAACCACTTTTGAAAAAGCTGGTTTTTTGCTCGGTCTGATTTCCACGGCGTGCATCATAATTCCTGCGGTGATTTGGTTGAACAAATCACCGATTCGCTCATTTGCCGGGATCAGCGAATTGTCGCCGTTTTTATCCGCTGAAATCATTCATCCGGATCACTTCCAGATTTTGCCTTGGGCATTTGCTGGAGACTTCGACGGCAATGCGATCAGCAAGCAGGCCGTGCGCTGGGTCGAAGATTTGCGCACAAAATGGCAGGCCGAGGAGCTCGGCGGAAGTTTTGACTCACCGATACCCGTGCTGCGTGGTTTTTCGGTTCCAGAGGACATTGTCGCGCGCAGGCGTGGGTGGCAGTCAACACTTGATGACAGTTGGAAATCGGTTGTCAGCCGTCGCGATGCGGCCGCTCCCGGAACATTCATGACCGGTCAGAAGTCTTATACGCCATTCCGTGTTGCCGTTTCCGGCGGTGAGCGAGGTTCAATCGCCGAACGCGTGCGCGCGCGGCTTGAGCGGCTCGACAAGACGCATGCTGCCGCGGTTTCGATGATTCAAACAGAACACAATTACATGAAAGGTTATTTCGCCGCCGACTCGGCAGAAATTCCCGAAATCTTTGATCCTCCGAAGGAGCCCGGTCTGTTTTTCAGGCTTGCGGAGAAGGCCTTTTCCGATGAAAAACTCAATTATCAACTGGCTGAAAGTTTTGCTGCGCTGGCGCGAAAAAAACAAAAGATTTCCGCTGCCGGTGAGCCTGGCTCAGCAATTGCCCAAGAGCAACCGCTGGTCTGGTCGGGTGATTCACTCACCGTTGCCAGCGTGCTCACGATGCCTCCTGTGACCAGCACAGACGGCAACGAGGAGCAGCTTTTTAAAAATGCGAAACTGGCTTTGGGTAAGCTTCCTCCTCCACCAGTCCCCAAGCTACCGGCAAAGATCAGCATGGGCGAGGTCGAATCTTTTGTTCGCAGCCGGAGTCCCGAGGTTAAGCGCTGCTACGATGTTGCGCTCAACCGCAATCCTCGTCTGGGCGGTTCCATCCTGTGGAAATGGACGATTGCGGAAAATGGCCGCCTGAGCCGTTCGAAGGTCGAAAACACGACGATCAAGGACCCCGCGTTCATTGGCTGCCTAGAAAAGAAAATTAAGGCTTGGACTTTCCCGAAGCCCGTCAACGGGGCTATCACAATTTCATTTCCTTTCCGTTTTGTGGTGCGGGAGAATCTCGACACCCTCGAAAGGATCTCGCGATAAAGGCGATACATGACTAAGTCATTTCAGGTGATTCCCCTTGGGGGGTGCGGTGAGATTGGAATGAATCTCACTTTGTGGCGTGTTGATGATTCATGGTTTTTTGTTGATTGCGGAACTCTTTTTGCCGACGAAAATCTGCCTGGAATGGATCTCATCTTTCCTTCTCTGCAGGCTGTCCGCGAGCGCGGCATCAAGCCGACCGCGTGGCTCATTACACACGGTCATGAGGATCACATCGGTGCGCTGCCTTTTGTGTATTCTGAATTTCCAGCACCTGTTTACACAACCGAATTCACAGCGGAGTTGATCCGCGAGAAATTTCGCGGTCTGTCGCTTCCAGAGCCAGAGTTGAACATTTGGCAGGTCTGGCAGAAGACAACTTTTCGGCAGGCTGCCGTCACCCCCTTTCCAGTTAATCACAGCATTCCTGACG
>JBEDKY010000299.1:0-6029 GCA_041171905.1 Pseudomonadota bacterium | reverse complement strand
AGTTTGGTGTCAGCAATATTGACACGGTCGATGCCGCAACAATTTCTGTTTGGAAGCGACATGCGACGCAAAAGGCACTCGCCTTCTTGGACTCAGTTCTAAACCACACACACTCTAACCTCTGGCACAGCGAAAGTCCTGAGCTTCTTTCGCTGCTCCTTAAGGCAGACATTCTCAGCAACCTCGCAAAATACGAGAGCACTTGGCTGAACAGTGCTCGCAACGCACAAGCGAAAACCGCACTCAATATTTATCTCGGCTCGCTTCTGGCGATCGAAAACCTGGTCATTAACCACGAGCATTCAGAAGATGTTTTTGAAAAAACAATAAGAAAAATATGCTCAGAGCTGAAGAAATTGAAGCTTCAATCAGGAAGTGCGGAAAGCCTGATAAGGAACTCGGTTCTGGGCTGCCTGATTGGCTCTCCACTCAGTCATCCTGAAATTAGATCACTTGTACTCGACAGCATGGACGCAGTTGACTGGTGGGACATTGCCTCTTCCTTCCTGGCCGACAACAATAGTGAGCACATCCGCTCTCTGCTGAGCCGTTTCGAGTCGCTGGCACGGGGCTCTAATGGTAAAAGCTTATCTGACAAAGAGGTTCTGAGTTACGCGCGAACGATGGCGCTTTCCATCGTCAACAGTCACCCCGAAAAATGCTCAGATGAGTTGAAAGCTCTCGTCTGTAAAACAGCACAATTTGTAGAACTCCTCGATCCCAATCAAAACGTCTCTGCTCTCGGATCCGACGGTGAAGATGAACAAAACGACGGCGATGAGTCGTCTCAAAGTGCAACCGACTGGTCTGGTTACACCGTCATTGACCGGCCGATTGCACGCTGGGGTGTCATACTTGGTATATTGTTTGAAGGTGAAGAAGGCTCCGACAAGGGACGCCTCGAGGAGCGCTCCCAGTTTCTCGCCGAGGCGATGCGAACTTCATCGCATGTTGAAAAACGCTGGATTCTGCGCGCACTGGCGAGTCTCCAGACCGATCAATCGGTGAAAACAATCCTTTATCAAGGACTACAGCATATCGATGCCGAGTTTGTTGCCCAGTCGATTCGTGAATTGTTGCCGTCGACCCACCCCCGCGCGCAACAGGCCCTCATTCGCTGCGTCGGAAGGAATGCAATTTCCGATGAACTCAAACTGAATATCCTCGAAGACATCAACATCAACAATCCAGATGAAATATTGCAGGAACTCAGAACTCTCGAGATCCTCAGACTGCCCCAGCACATTGACGATGCCGTGCGAGACACGGTCGGGCGGGTGGCTGCCGCGATTGATGAGTCGCAGCGGCTAGAACCGGAACCACAACAAGGAAAAGTCGTCAGAATGGATGGACAAGACGTCGATTCTACGATTCGCGGGCTGTTGCCCAATCATGATTTTCTCACAGTGGACTCTCGCTCTGCACTCCGTACTGCCGAAATGATTCTCATCCAAAGCCGAACCTGGACCCAGGGCGGCATGGACCTCAGCCCAATTGTCAACATGCATTGCAAGGCAGTAGAATTGGTCCTGCGGGATTCCTTTGAACCGTTCACTGACGCACTTTTGCGCAAGGGACAACTGTCGCGCAAGCTCGACATCCTTGGTTATGCTCGACCTATTCCCGAAAAAATGCAGGTTTTCGAAGACACTCTTGCAAGCCTCCCAGTGATTAAGTCGATTCCGTACTTCTCGAAATTCAAGCTGAGAAAAATGCTCCGCGGTGTGTGCCTTTACAGACCCGGAAAGAGATTTACACTCGATGGCCCTAAAGCGTTTGCTTTATTCTTCCTCGTTGTGTCACGGCAAAGCTGTACGTTTGGACTGGAAAAAATGCTGAACCTCGGTTTTAAGAGCGATCAAGACCTTTTTGAGTTCATCAAACTGATTCATTCTTTGCAGGACAGCAGAAACCGTGCGGTGCACGAAGGCCTGACTTGGGAAGCCAAAGATGAAATTGAATCGATGAGAGCGCAAGCTTTCAAAATCATCGACATTTCGCTCAAGATAAAGAAACACCTGAGCAGTAGCAGCGAAGGTTCTTCATCCATGAGTGGACTGGGAATGGGAGCGTAGTCGGCTATGGGTCTACGAATTCAAACAAACGTCCAGTCTATCAACGCACAGCGGCAACTCAGTTTGTCGACGTCGCGGCTAAATTCCCACATGGAAAAGCTCTCAAGCGGATTTAGAATCAACAAAGCGGCCGATGATGCGGCCGGACTGGCAATCAGTGAGAACTTGCGAACCGAAGTCCGCGGGATGCAGCAGGCTCGTAGAAACGCTCAAGACGGAATCAGTCTTGTGCAAACGGCGGAAGGCGGCCTGAATGAAATCACCAATATACTTTCGCGCTTGCGTGAGCTTACGGTGCAAGCCGCGAGCGATACCGTCGGACCAGTCGAACGCGGATTTCTACAGAAGGAATTCGGTGCACTGAAAGAAGAGATCGACCGCATTGCAAATTCCGCAGACTTCAATGGGACGAAGTTGCTGGTTGGCGAGGCTCAATTTCCTCCAGAGATTGAAGCTGACAGAAACATGCCTCCACTTGAAATTCAGGTCGGCACCAACTGGAACCAGTTGCTGGATGGCAAAGATCAGTCCAACCCGACAAACATAATAAGAATCGACTTGCAGGATATGAATGCCCTGACGGACGGCCCAAACTCACTCGATTTGGGCAACGCACAAAGCCCCGAGGGAGCGCGCGTCGACACAAAAGAACTGGCACAAATGAGTATGGACCGCATCGACAAGGCGATTGAGAGGGTAAACTCCTACCGAGCGACCCTCGGTGCCGTTCAAAACCGCCTCCAGAGTGCCGTCAGCAATCTGGGCATCCGCATCGAAAACCTCGACGCGGCCAAGTCGAGAATTAAGGATGCTGATTTCGCTGAGGAAACTGCTGGAATGACACAGCAACAAATCCTCCAGCAGGCAGGTGTCGCCGTACTATCCCAGTCCAATCAGCTACCTCAACTTGCGCTCAAACTTTTGGGTTGAATCCCCGCAATCTTTCATATAAGACGCCGAAACCTCGGGAAAATTACCGAGTTTGCCAGAGGCGTCATGGAACTGGAAAAGCTAAAATCAAAGATATTTGTGAGAAACGTCACGGTACTGGACTGTGGAGTTTGGGATTTGCACTCCGGTCCAATCGGTCGCTCGTGGAGTGTGGACGTCGAGTGGTCGGGAACCACCGATGCAGAGGGAGTCGTCGTTGACTTCTCGCAGGCAAAAAAACTTGCAAAAAACGTGATAGACGAGAAATTTGACCACCGCCTGCTGATTTCAGAAAGTCTGGTCAAGCCGAATGGCAGAGGCGGATTCATATGTCTGCCTGCACCCTCAACGCAACCTGCAGACCGATTTCTATTGGATACATATAAAAATTCGCTGGCAATACTTCCGCAAGCCATTTTTGAGGGCGTTGCAGAGAATGATCTCTCGTTGTTGCAACTTGAGCTTGCTGAACAGATCCTCAAATGCTCGCCAGAGAACGTCCGCCAGGTGAAGGTCAAGCTCAACCAACACACCCAGCAGACGCAGAAATTCTATTTCAACTATCTGCACAGCCTTCGTTTACATGCCGGAAACTGCCAGCGATTTCACGGCCACTCGAATACTGTCGAAGTTTATTTCAAGGGAACTTTTGATGAAGAGCGCTCCAGCGTCGCTGCGGCAGTTTTGAACGGAAAATACCTTGTTGCAGATTGTTATAAAAAACTTCCGCAAACCGATGTGCTTGCTTCACTTTCGGAATTTGAGGGCTGCATTGAGTATGGAAGTGGGAACTACGTCTGGACGGGATATGCGGGCACCCAAGGCGAGGTGACAGTGCTGGTTCCAAAAGACAGACTCCTCATCATGCCAACCGAGAGCACAATTGAGAATATCGTAGAATGGATACACGCGAATATCTTCAATTCAGACCCGTGCGTTGAAGTGCATGCATTTGAAGGGTTGCACAAAGGTGCAATCTTTCCATGAGTCAGCAGAACAGCTACCTCGTCAATGAAGTTTACGCGTGCCTTCAGGGCGAAGGCACAAATCTCGGCAAGCCATCGGTCCTCGTCCGTTTGCAGATTTGCAACCTACGCTGTGCCTGGTGCGATACTCCCTACACTCACACTTATCAGAGCGATCCAATGGAGGCCGAAGGTGGGGTCACGATACAGAGATTTAAGCGTCTCTCGCATCAGGAGCTTTGTGAAAAAATCAGGGCACACAGTAAAATCGATCACATCATACTTTCCGGTGGTGAGCCGACTCTGCAGAATCTCGCACCGCTGATTGAAGAGTTTTTACCGACTCATTCCATAGAAGTGGAAAGCAACGGGACGCAGATTCCGCATAAAAACCACAAGGGTTTCTCTGTCGAGCATTATCACGGCGTGCAGTGGAATATTTCACCCAAAGGGCGCAATGCATCGCAAGACATCAATCCAGAAGCTCTCAGTCACTGGTCTGCCCTTGCCAGAACGAACCACCGTGTATTTTTCAAATTTGTCATCAGAAAATCACATGAACAGGAAGACCTGTGCGAATTGGAAGACTACTCGAAAGAGTTTGACATTCCTCACAACAGAATCATTTTGATGCCGGAGGGAACATCACGCGAGAGTCAGCTAGATTCAAATTGGCTTGAGCGGGTCTGCATCGACAAGGGCTTGATGATGTCGACACGGTTGCACGTCCTCATGCATGGGCCACGACGCGGAGTTTAAGTGGTTTCCGTCAAGGAAACAGCGCATTCGGCTCAAGCCAGCCCAGTGTATAGACGCGCGTGTCCGACTCCGATTGATACTCGATATTGACAGTCATGATTTCAACGGGCCTGCGGCACAGGGTGACGTTGAAAAAGTCTGCCCAATCCTCGGCTTCAATTTTCTCTGCCCACTCAAAGATACAGAACGAATCTGAGGTAAATTCCACTTCAAGACCCAGGTGCATAAGCTCTGAAGCCTTTTTCAGCCTGTATAGATCGAGATGACAAGCTTTGCGGACGGATTTGAATTTACCGTCGAACTGCATGACGTTCACAATTGAGAAGGTCGGACTCGAAACGACTCCGGGATAACCCATCGTCTTCAAAAGCAAGGAAATAAAGGTTGTCTTTCCGGCACCCAGGTCACCGTTTATGAACAGCCAGCAGCTGGGTTGTATTGCAGACGCGATAAGTTCCATACAGTCGTGAAGTGCCGTCAGGCCGCTTTCCAGTGTCACGGACTTTTTGTCTTCTTTCCAGATGCGAATCAGCTCTTCATCACGACTCAAAAATCACCGCCGTTTGCGATTATTTAAAAAGGTTCCGCAATACTCTCGCGCTTCATTAGAGACAAAATGACCTGCGCAACCTTGGCAGCAGTGGCAGCACCCGGAGCACTTTCAAGACGAACTCTGCATTCATGTCCCCTGACTCTCTGCTCGTTGACGAGTTCCAGTATTCTTTCAGGAGTCAACTGCTCTTCGTCGCACCAGACGGCCCAGCCACGCTCAGCAAATATTTTAGCATTTATAATTTGATCTCCACGACTCTGATGCAATCCTAGTGGAACCAAAATCATCGGAATGCGCGCAGCTGCAAGTTCAAAAATGGAACTCGCTCCGGCCCGGCAAAGAGCAACGTCGGCAATTGAATAGGCGAGTGACATTTCGCGTCCAAGAAACTCAAACTGCCTGTAACGAGAGTTCCCCTCAACGGGAAAGGATTTTCCCTTACCGACGATATGAATGATATTCCAGTGTCCGGAAAGACCCGAAACTGCTGCGGCGAACCTCCTGTTCAACCCCTCAGCTCCAAGACTCCCGCCGAAGACCAAGAGCGTCGGAAGTGCAGGGTCCAAACCGAAATGTTCATAGGCTTTGTCTTTGCTCTGCGAAAACAGCTCCGAGCGCAGGGGAATTCCCGAAACACGGACCTTTTGAGTGTACCGATGCGGTATCCAATTCAGAGTTTCCTGAAATGACACCAAAGCCCTCCGCGCAAACGGCAATGTGAGCTTTGTGGCAAGAGCAGGAGTGGCA
>JBEDKY010000298.1:0-4714 GCA_041171905.1 Pseudomonadota bacterium | reverse complement strand
GGGTGAGCTATGATGATGACGATCAGGGTACCGATCGTTCATACCGAACGGGGTACGTCATCGACGCTCGAACTGGAAGAACCTACAGTCACACGAATTTGGGTGGCGGCTTTGGAATGGTCTACGATCATAATTCCGGTCGTGTCAGAATGACGCAGCAAGTAAGAAGTATGACGTTTGTCCATTGAATGCGAAATCGGTCGTTCGCTCGGATTTTTGCGTTCTATGGATCAACGCGTTTTAAGCAGCGTTGCACTTTTGAAATTCGTCCAACAGTTCGTTGAAGAATTGTTGGGTGATTGGTTTGAATGAGCATACCGCCGCACGCAGGGCGTCTAAGCGGAATTAAGCCCATTGCGCATTGAGTTCTTCCGAAAAATCCACTCCTGTCAGTCTTCACAACCCCAGTTTTTCGTTAGCCGTCGTCTGACCTTGTGCCCGAGCTTACCTTTTGGCGAGGCATATTCGTCAAATCCCGGCTCTTTCGGCAGGGCGGGTTGCGGAAAGCGCAAACTCCCCCGGTGAAGATTTTTTAGCTAAGTCAGCAGAGTCTTGATGTAAAAATTAGTTTTCTAAAGATTAACCTTTCCAATCTTCTCTGTTTGGAAAGGTTAAAAAAAGCGAAATCGCCTCATTTTCTTGAGGGCAACCTCCGAACACATCAGATTGGAGGTTCAGAACATGAACTTTAAAACAACAATGATGTCATTTGTCCTTTTACTCACCTTACTGGGAAGCTTAGCTGTCACAGCTGCTTGTGGGAAACTAGACCCCGGTTTGGCTGTGAGCATCATTAGGGAAGAGGACGCTCTCGTGCTGAAGGATAAATTTCCAAGTGTTGCTGCTTTGAGTGTGACCTTCCAAGACACGGCCGAGCGCGGCGGATTGTTGGGCGGAGTTGTGCGAATCTCACGTGCCAGCGACGAACGGTCTCTTTCCAGTTACGTCATTTATTGGGCTTCCGGACCTCAAACAAAACTCGAGGGCGCAGCTCCTATTGCAACGATTTCAAAGTCGTCGAGCGATTTGTCGTTTCGACTCGCGGCGGGAACAATCAAACCAAAAGGAGCAACGTATTTACTTGTTCTGACGAAGAATTCAGATGGTGAAATGAGCCAAGGCGTGAGCGTTAAAATTATTGATAAAGGTGTGCCAGAGCATGTTGCGTTGAGCATTTCGTTTGTTGATGAAAACAAACAAGGTAAAAAGGTTGATGGTGAAATACTGGTGAGCAGAGCTATCGAAGAAAATGATCTGACACACTACGTGATCTATTGGGGTTCGGATCCAATTACAAAACTCAACGACACGCCGATTGCAACGCTAGCAAAAAATACAGTCGCGATCTCAAATGATAAACTTTTTTACTATATACCGAAAGACACCCACCTTCCGGAGGGAGCGAAGTATCTGATTGTTTTAACGAAGAATGCCGATGGTGAAATGTCGACCGGCTCGTCGCACCCGATCATCGATAAAGGTCTGCCTGTAAACTCTGCCGTTTCAATTGCATTTGAGGACTCCGATGAAAATGCTGGCAGACTGGGTGGTCAAGTCTCTATTTCGAAGGCCGTTAACGAGTCAGATATTACTGACTACAATCTGTATTTTAGTCATGATGGGGTGAATAAATCTGCTGACAAGCCAATCGCCACGATTTCAAAAACGGGCGAAAATATGACTTATACGATTCAATCTGGAACAACTATTTCTTCAATGGATCGTTATTTGCTTGTTGTGACGATGAATGCGGATGGAGAAATGGCAACGGGCGTGAGCACGCTGATTCAAGACAAAGGCGTTCCAGTGAATATCGCGCGTTCGGTTAACTTCACTGATAACGATATCAACGGAGGAAAATTAGCCGGAGTTGTGCAGATCGAGAGAGCCCAGAATGAATCAGATCTCTCGCACTATGTTGTCTACTGGGGGGCAAGTGCAACAGCCAAGCTTTCGTCGAACCCAATGGCTATTGCCACGCTCGCAAAAACTGTTTCTTCACTTTCGGTTACATTTCCTTCAGGAACGGTCAAGCCCGAGGGTGCAACTCATCTTTTAGTGTTTTCAAAAAATAAAGACGGCGACTCGATGCTTTGCACCAGTGCGTTGATTGGTGACAAAGGAATTCCGGTCAACATGGCGGGCGGTCTTACTTTTACAGATACAGATGTTAACGGCGGTCGACTTGCCGGCACTTTACAAATCACACGAGCCACAAATGAGTCGGATATCACCCATTATCGAGTTTACTGGGGCTCCAACTCTCAAACCAAATTGGCAGGCTATTCCGCTTTTTCGGTGTTGAGTAAGTCACTTTTGAATTTGTCGGTCGGATTGCGAGCAGGAACGGTTAAACCTTTTGGCGCCACCCACTTTTTGGTGTTTTCATATAATCCAGACGGTGAAATGGCGACGGGCAAGAGTTTCCTGATTATCGACAAGGGTGTACCGGTGAACTTCGCGACCAGCATTAAGTTTTCAGATATGGATTCAAGCGCTGGAGATCGCGTGGGCGGAACCGTTTATATTGGGAAGGCTAAAAACGAATCGGATATAACTCAGTATGTTGTTTATTGGGGGTCCTGGCAAAAAGATCTGAAAATTACGACGCTTGATGCAACGGGCTCAGATTTGTCTTTCAATTTGCCCATGGGAACTGTCAGGCCGCAGGGCATTAACTTTTTAAGCGTGTATTCGAGAAACAAAGATGGAGAAATGGAAACCCCATTTATTGCGAGTTTTTTAGATGTAGGCCCGCCTAGCGTGACGGCATCTGGAATTTCGTTTGTTGATCAAGATCCAGTTCGAAATAAGCTAACCGGAAAGATTTTTATTACCGAGCCTGCTAACACAAGCAGCCTGACGGATTACAACGTGTATTGGGGTTCCGCAGATTCAAACAAACTATCCGGCTTTTTGTCCCCGATTGCGACAATTTCCAAAGGGGTCTTTGCTCCGCAGTACTTTTTGGGGTCAGTTACAAAGCCAGAGTCCGCGACACATTTTTTGGTATACACGGCCAACAATGGAGTTGAAATGAAAACCGGGATCAGTATTCCGATTGCTGATGCGTTTTCTCCGGTCAACAAAGCACGCTCTGTGGCATTTAACGACACCGATCCTGTTGGCATGAAGTTGGCTGGAAACGTCGTGATTGGCAGAGCGGCTGAAGAATCGGATGTTACCGATTATGTTTTGTATTGGAGTGATGATGGACAAACGAAGTCTCGGGGCCTCTCAGCTATTACAACAATCAGCAAAACATCCACTGGTCTGACTCATGTTTTTCCTGCCAGAACAGTAAAGCCGGCGACGGCAAGGTATCTTCTCGTTGTGACGAAAAACAATGCCTCAGAGATGGTCAGTGGAGTGAGTGTTGCGGTCGTAGACAAAGGATTTTCGTGCAGCATACCTGATACAATCATGTACCTCGGTACCCAATTATACCGTGAAAATGGACCTCCTTGGGAATTTAATGGACATTCTTGCACGGGAAGTGTTCTTGCCAGCGGAACGTTGAACAACTTAGAAACTCCTGAAAATGCGGTTGCACTCTGCATTGCTGCAAGTACATCTGGCAAGGGAACCTGTTGCTCGATGCACCTCTTTGGTGCGGGGCAATGGTATCTGACAGACGGATCGGTTGCATACAACGGCAGTGGTATAGTTGGGGCACCGGACGACATTGAATCAGCATCGTGGGGACGAGCAGCTGGTCCGTGTCAGTTCGTCGATGGTGCACTACAGCCAACGCCAATTCCCGCGGTCACAGTGGCTCCAACGGCAACGCCAATTCCCGCGGTCACAGTTGTTCCAACGGCAACGCCAATTCCCGCGGTCACAGTGGCTCCAACGGCAACACCCACTGCAAATCCAACGCAAACCGCTGCAAGCGTGGCGTCGTGTAATTTAACCGGTGTGTCCTGTTCCGAGGCCTTTACCGCTGACAGAATTGGTTTGCTCGAATTCATTTGTCCAGTTCAAAATGGAACGCTCTCTAAAGGAGTTGCGTGCCCTTCCGCGGGTAAATTGAAAGGCTGCCAGGAACTGGTGAATGGAGCTGTCGTCATGACGAGCTGGGCTTATCGGAGCGAAACTGTGGCGACAACCGAATCCAGTTGTACAGGGACGGGAAAGAAACTTGTGACTCCGTAACGATGGGCTCACAACTTGGGTCTGGTTTTTGGTGGATGAGGCAAATCGTGAGCGCACCGCTAAAGTGAACCACCCAGCAATAAACATGAGCCCTCCGAGCGGAGTGATAGCTCCCAAGAGGCTGATTTGCGGGAGAACAAGCGCGTATAAGCTCCCCGCAAAAATCACACACCCCGCAAGAAAAAGAACCAGCGCAGCGCGCGGCACTTTCAGCTGCAACCGTGGGATTGAAAACAATGCCCCGGCGAGGGCGTGAATCAATAAACACAAAGTGGCAGTTTTCCATGGTTCCAATTGAGCCTCGGAACGCATGCCTTTGATGGCGTGTGCGCCAAAGGCGCCAAACCCAACGGCACAGGCCATCAGAATGCAAAAGAGCGTCTAGTGACTATGGTGGGTTTGTGAAGAAGCGAAGATCGAAGGCGTGCGTCATTGCATACTGGGGCTCATCGCCCCAGACCCCAGCCTGCCGCGGATGACTATTTTTTGCCGAGCGTTATTCATCCGCGGCAGTACTTTTGGGATCTTTTCGAACGAGCAAAAAAGAGAAAACCTCCAA
>JBEDKY010000297.1:0-3430 GCA_041171905.1 Pseudomonadota bacterium | reverse complement strand
GCCCAGTTGCAGCAGGATCTTGTCCGGCTCGGCAAACTTCTCAATCAGCAGTCGTCTGGTCCGCGTGCAAATCAGAATCTGGCTCAGTTTGAAAAAAGTTTGCGCGAATACAGCAGACTTCAGAAAAATTTTAACACGCTCTCCAACTCGATTGTTGGTCAGTCCGAGCAGGCGGTGAAGAATTTCGTTCCGTTTGCGCAGGCCGTTTTGAAGATCAAAAACACCGAGGCCTGCGATCTGATCTGGGCTGACCTGCGCAAGTCGATTCCGCGCAACATGGAGCAGATGGTGGTCCGCAACCACTCCAAAATTAAGCAGCAGGTTGCTGAAATGCGTGCCCCGCATGCTCTGTTCGCAACTCAGGCCCAGCAGTTGGTGCTGCGTTTGCGGACCAAGAGTCAGGTGGCCGTGGAAAAATGAATTGTCGGAAATTCAAAACAACCTGTCAGCGGCGATGTCGCGCAGCCGCGGAGCCTGTGCGTCTTTGACCGAGAGTTGAGGACTGGTGTGGCCCTCGATGTCGGGCCAGTGGATTCCAACCTCGGGATCATTCCAGAGAAGCGACGACTCACACTCAGGATGGTAGGTGTCGGTGCACTTATAACTGAAGAGTGCAGTTTCGCTCGTGACCACGAATCCATGAGCAAAACCTGCTGGCACATAGAATTGGGTCTTGCTTTCGGCGTCCAAATAAAGACCGTACCAGCGGCCAAAGGTCGGTGAGTTTCTGCGCAAATCAACGGCCACATCCCACACCTGCCCCTGCACAACACTGACCAGTTTTCCCTGAGTATGTGGTTTCTGAAAATGAAGCCCGCGTAGCACGCCACGCTGCGAGTATGAAAGGTTGTCTTGCACGAAAGTCTCAGACAGACCGGCGTCGCGATAGCGTTGCTGGTTGTAGGTTTCGAGAAAAAAACCACGCGCATCACCAAAGATTTTTGGTTTGAGGATGAGCAGTCCGGCAATCGGGGTTGTCTGAATTTCCATGAGTTTCTCCGCAAAACAATGCCGCGCAGGATAGCCGAAGGTGGATATTCCGCAAGACTAGGGCAGGAGCATCACCAGAACTACGGCCCCCAACACAAGCGGATAGCCCAGCAGGCGTGCCGCGACCCAAGCCCAGTTGCTTTTTTTCAGCGCCACATACCCCACCCAAAGTGCGTGCACGAGCAGGACGTAAATCAACACATGCGAAATCTGCGAGAGTTTGACCTGAACCTCAGGATTCAACAGCACACCCTGCATTTCGGGCGGCATGACTTTATCCATGGCAGGAGCCCATTTGACCAACAATGGTTGACCGGCAATCTGAAATCCTGCGAGCAGCAGCGCGGTCAGTACATTCACAACCACAGGTTGAAACTTGAAATACAGACTGTTTTTGAGGCGCAGCGAGGCCAAGCCGAGGACAATGAAAAAAACCGGTTCAATGAGACTGGTGGGATCAAAAAAGCCCAACAGGTACCAGTTCGCTATAAATAAAAGCACCGAGAGAGCGACGGCAGTGAAAACTCCGGTCTTGAGACCGGCAACGGCGTCGGCAATGGCAAAGGCAATGAGTGGAACGACTGCCAGCAGAATAAAAGTGACACTCATTCGGTGAGGTGACTCCTGAAAACCATTCCTGTTGTCTTTACGAAAAACAGACGCCTACGACTTGATCGGTGTTGAAGACTACCAGATATTGACACGCATGCACCGCGTGGGCGGTATAAAAATCTCTTTGCATCACAAATAAGCAGGCACTATGACCACAGAATCAACTGAAACAGCCAAGCCTTCCAATTTCATCCGCCAGATCATCGATGAGGATCGGGCCAAAGGCAAAAATCAGGGACGTGTGGTGACGCGCTTTCCGCCTGAACCAAACGGGTACTTGCACCTTGGTCATGCAAAGTCAATTTGCTTGAATTTCGGTTTGGCGCGCGACTACGCAGGCATCTGTCATCTGCGCATGGACGACACCAACCCCACCAAAGAAGAGCAGGAGTACGTCGACGCGATTATGGCGGACGTCCGCTGGTTGGGCTTCGACTGGAAGGAGAAGTTCTTTCACGCCTCCGACTACTTTCAGCAACTGCATGATTTTGCGGTCGACCTCATCAAGCTCGGCAAGGCATACGTCTGCGAACTCACTGCCGAACAAATGCGCGAATACCGCGGCACGCTGACTCAATCCGGTAAGGAAAGCCCGTACCGCAGCCGCAGTGTGGAAGAGAATCTAAAATTGTTCGCTGCAATGAAGAACGGCGAGTATCCGGACAACAGCAAAACTCTGCGTCTCAAAATTGATATGAATTCTTCAAATATCAATTTGCGCGATCCGGTCATCTATCGAATCCGCCGCGCGCATCATCAGCGCACCAAAGATCAATGGTGCATTTATCCGATGTACGATTATGCACATTGTCTTTCGGATATGCTTGAAGGCATCACCCATTCGATTTGTACACTTGAATTTGAAGACCACCGTCCGCTCTACGACTGGATTCTTGAGACACTCAAAACTCCCTGTCATCCGCAGCAGATTGAATTCGCGCGGTTGAATCTCGAGTACACGATGATGAGCAAGCGCCGCTTGCTGGAGTTAGTTGAGGGCAAGCACGTCGACGGATGGGACGACCCGCGGATGCCGACCATCTCCGGTATACGCCGGCGCGGAATCACACCCGAGGCCATCCGTAACTTCGCCGAGCGTGTGGGCGTCACCAAAAAGAACACCACCATCGAGATTGGTTTGTTTGAAACGACGGTGCGTGAGGATTTGGATGAAAACTGTGCACGCGCCATGGCAGTCGTCAGGCCGTTGAAGGTGGTTCTCACCAACGTTCCGGAAAACCACGAAGAGTGGATCGACTGCTCTTGGCATCCCAAAAAACCCGAGATGGGATCACGCAAAGTTGGTTTCTCGCGGGAAGTTTACATCGAGCAGGACGACTTCATGGAGGTTCCGCCAAAGGGCTTTCATCGTCTCGTTGTCGGAGGCGAGGTGCGGCTTCGTCATGTCGGCATCATTAAATGTGAAGAGGTGGTCAAGAATTCCGCTGGTCAAGTCACTGCGCTGCACTGCACACTTGATCCGGAGACGCGCACGGGGATGGCAGGTTCGAACCGCAAGGTCAAAGGAACCATTCACTGGGTCAGTGCTAAGCATTCTTTCGTTGCAACGGCGCGGCTCTACGACCGCTTGTTTACGGTTGCAAATCCTGCCGACATCGATGATTGGAAAGCGAAACTCAATCCGCAGAGCCTCGAGATTGCCGACACCTGTTACGTTGAGTCTGCGCTGAAGTCGGTTGCACCGATGAGCCGCTACCAGTTTGAACGGGTCGGTTATTTTTGTCTGGACAAAGACAGTGGTCAGTCAGGCAAGGCTGTCTTCAATCGCATCATCACCTTGCGTGACACGTGGGCGAAGGTTCAGGGA
>JBEDKY010000296.1:0-12260 GCA_041171905.1 Pseudomonadota bacterium | reverse complement strand
ATTGCGGAGCGAAAGACACAGCAGCAAAACCGATCGCTACAAGCAACACAGCGGAAAGCGACAGCAGCGCAATTCTTGTTGATGATGGATGAGTTTCAAACCATTTCCCAAGAGTACTGGTGCGTGCAGCGGACCAAGCAATGAAGAGAGCAAAAATCAGCCAAAAGAGAAACACGACGGCAAGAGCCGTGCGTCCGCCGCTCATGTAAACCAGAGCCGACTGCATCAAAGCAACAGCAAACCAAAGCCAGCCAGAAACGGAAAAAACTTTGCTTTGAGTCGTCATCGACTTTGAAAGTGCAAACAGCGCAACACTGAACCAGACCAGCGCTGCTCCGGCGAGCGACAGCGGATGACCAAAAAAGCCAAATATCCGGTACTGGCCGTTTGCCATGCGGTGTTCATCCAGCAACTTGCCGGAAGTCAATAAATTAAATCCGCTGCTATGCTGCACAACCCCATAGACAGTCAGCAGGAAAGTAGAGAAGAACAAACCAAGCGCGAACGAGCGAAATCTCTGTTCATCTTCGCTGAAAGGATGAATCTGACTTTGCCCGACACGCACACTGCCGGCATCCTCGCCGCGGCGCAATGTCAAGACGAACCAACCCACCGCCAAACCAAGAAACGCTGCGCTCACAGGGCTTTTCAACCATTTTGTAAAGCTTAAATGACAGTGTTTGATTCGCGGAGGATCAATCACACAGGCGCGCAAAGGGTCGGCGAAGCCAGCCACAATCGATTGAGTCAGCACAGGGACAAAGTAACAGAGGGCGAGCAAAATAGCCGTGCTGATAACAACCCTGCGCACCCCTGCCGACATGGCTCTGGTCAAAAATAAAGGAGCGATGACAAGACATAAATAAAGACCGGCGGACTGAAGAGCCACGCCGGCCATGAGAAAAAAAGGTATCGCGAAATATATGACAGAAGGCGACAATAGATGCACCCCAACCACTCCCTTGGTTGTTCAGCAGCGGGTCGCCAAAAACTGCGGCGTACCCAACTGTCGGATCAATTCCAAACTCTGATCGCACGCCTGCAAACGTTCATCTTCAGAGAGTGCCAGACGCTCCAAGAGGACACGCGTTGACACGTCGACACGGGCAATCTCATACAGACGCTGGCAAAGTTGAACACTCTCGAGAGCAAGTCCACGCTCACTGGCAAGAATGTCCTCTACCGTTTGCCCAATCCGAAGGCGGCCAACATTCTGCAAATCCACGTGGGCATCCATCACGAGCAGGCGACACACCACTGCGTCTTGAAAATCAGACAGAGTTGCAGCCTGCACTGAGAGCTGGTCATACAGCTTCGAATATCCCCAGACGCGAGTTTTCGCCCGATGAACGCGCAACTGCTGCAGGGCTGTTGTCAGCACCTGCAGCAGTTGATTCATTCCTTCTACGAGTTCAGAAGAAACAAGCGTCATGTTTACTTGTTCTCGGCTGCGCGCTTGGCCTTGTACTTCTCAACCATTTCTTCCTGAACGTTCTTTGGTACAGCGGCGTACTTGAGGAATTCCATTGTGAATTCGCCCTTGCCCTGCGTACCCGAACGGAGGTCAGTCGAGAATCCGAACATTTCGCTCAGCGGAACTTCAGCATCAATCTCAGCATATCCAGCGTTGCTGGATGAGCCGGTCAGCATACCACGACGCTGGCTGATGAGACCCATCATTGTTCCCTGGAATTCTTCCGGACCAGAAATACCGACCTTCATGATAGGCTCGAGGATTGTCGGTTTTGCGTTCGCGTAGGATTCGCGGAATGCAGCCATAGCACAGATCTTGAACGCCATTTCCGAAGAGTCGACAGGGTGGTGCAGACCGTCGTTCACAACAATCTTCACGCCTGTCACTTGTGCGCCAACCAACTGGCCTGTGCGCATCTGCTCGACAAAGCCCTTGTCGCAAGCAGGAATGTACTGGCGAGGAATCGAACCACCGACGGTTTCATCGGCAAACTCGTATGGCTTGATGTTGCCAGCTTCGTCCGCCGCAATGGGTTCCATGAAACCAACGATACGCGCGAACTGACCGGAACCACCCGACTGCTTTTTGTGTGTGTAGTTGATTTCAGCACGTGAACCGATTGTCTCGCGGAAGTTAACCTGCGGCTTACCGACAATACATTCACAGCCAAATTCACGCTTCATACGCTCAACGTAGATTTCAAGATGGAGCTCGCCCATTCCCGAAATGATTGTTTCGCCTGATTCCTCGTCACGGTGAACGCGGAAAGTTGGGTCTTCTTTAGTAAAGCGGTTGAGAGCCTTCGAGAAGTTCGTTTGTGCCGATTTGTCCTTCGGTGCAACTGCGAGTGAGATCACTGCGTTCGGAACGAAGATTGACGACATTGTGAAACGCACGTTGCCGTCGGTGAAGCTTTCACCGGATGCACACTCAACGCCGAACATTGCAATGATGTCGCCCGCGACAGCTTCTTCGACGTCAATCATTTCGTTTGCGTTCATGCGAACAAGACGTGGAACCTTGACCTTCTTGTCGTTGTTCACGTTCAGGATCGTGTCACCCTTGCGGATCGTTCCCGAATAGACGCGCATGTACGTCAACTGACCGAATCGGCCGTCTTCAAGCTTGAAGGCCAGCATCGCGAGAGGACCCTTGGGGTCATTCTTGATGACAAATTTCTCTTCGTTCTTGTCTTGGTCGAACGCCGTATTCTCAACTTCTGTCGGGTTCGGCAGGTAGTAGCCGACCGCGTCGAGCAGGTTTTGCACGCCCTTGTTCTTGAACGCAGAACCGCACATCACGGGAGTGAAGTTGAGCGACAGAGTTGCCTTGCGCAGAACGGTGCGGATTTCCTGCTCGCTGATAGCCTCTTCTGCGAGGTATTTTTCAGCAAGGTTGTCATCGAAGTCAGCAAGCGCGCCAAGCAGGTCGTTGCGCTTCGTGTGAGCGAGGTCGACCATTTCTGCCGGAATGTCTTCAACGCGGATCTTCTCGCCGTTGGATCCGTCGTAGAAGTTCGCCTTCATGGTGATGAGGTCAACAACGCCCTTGAATTGATCTTCAGCGCCGATTGGAATGTTGATCATCCATGCGTTGTGGTTGAGTTTTTCGCGCAGCTGTTCGCAAACGCGATATGGATTCGCGCCCGCACGGTCCATCTTGTTGATGAAGGCAATGCGAGGAACGTTATAGCGGCGCATCTGGCGGTCGACCGTGATGGACTGCGACTGAACGCCGGCCACAGAACAAAGAACCAGAACCGCACCGTCGAGAACGCGCAGCGCGCGCTCAACTTCGACCGTGAAGTCCACGTGTCCGGGAGTGTCGATGAGGTTGATTTCGTATTGGTTCCACTGACAGAAGGTGGCCGCAGACTGGATCGTAATGCCCTTCTCGCGCTCCAGCTCCATGAAGTCCATGGTTGCGCCGACGCCAGATTTGCCCTTCACTTCCTCGATTTTGTGAATTTTTCCCGTGTAGAACAGGATGCGCTCGGAAAGTGTGGTCTTACCAGAGTCGATGTGAGCCGAGATACCAATATTGCGGACAATGCTAAGGTCTTTGTCAGTCGCAGCCATAAAATTTCCGTCTTCCATACAAGATGGTGGGAGAAATCAAAGGGCTACCCGACGGGAAGCCCAAAACTCCCGCCCTCGATAACTGATCTCAATGGACTTTTCAATGGTTTGCGGGGAGCTTTTACTTCCCCGCAGCAACTCAGGATTTTGCGGTGATTCCGAACTGCCGCTGGAGCATCTGGTCACGACGGCGCTTGGCACCTTCCAGCAGTTCCTCAATCCACTGGGGGCCATGCACTCCCTCATGCTCCCAGAGCTTTGGGAACATACTAATAGAGGTGAGACCCGGGAGCGTGTTGACCTCGTTGAAAACAAACCGTCCGGTTTTGTGGCAATTCCAGAAATCGAGACGGGAAAGCCCGGTCAACGAAAAGGCCCGTGCCAGCTTCGCCGCATACCCGCGCAATTCCTCCATCCGTGCCGCATCAAGGCGCGCCGGAATGAACTGGTCTGCGCCATCCGCTGCCTGATACTTCGCCTCATATGAATAGAAGTCCTTGGGAGCGATCTCGCCGGCAACTGTTATGCGCGGATGCACACCGGTGCCGAGAAAAGCGCACTCCACCTCGGTTCCAGTCATGGGCTCTTCAACCAACGCCTTGTCATCGAACGCAAGCGCTTCGTGAATGTAGCGTGATAACTCGCCTTCATCCTTGGCCCGGTTTACACCGACGGCCGAACCAAGGGAGTTTGGCTTCACAAAGCAGGGAAAGCCGATGTTGGTGCGCACACGCTCAATCACCCGCGAAGCATGTGCCTGCCAATCTTCCAATTCAATGAGCTCGTAGCGCGCCACCGGGACATCGTGTTGCCTAGCAATCAACTTTTGCAAATGCTTGTCGATTCCAATCACGCTTGCACGGGTGTCGCAGCCCACATAGGCCACCTCTGCCATCTCAAAAACGCCCTGCAGACGACCATCTTCCCCATTCGGGCCATGCAGAACAGGAAAGAAGACGCCGCATTCAAGATTCAAAAGCCGAACCTGATATTCAGGCAGAGCCGCCAGTGTCTCACTGCGGAATGGTAGAATGAGGCTTTCAACCAAGTTCGCCTTGGGCAAAGAACGTATCTTTCGCCCCGCGATGAGGTCGGCGAGATCAGCCGGCTCAAGAGTTTTGAAGTCGTCACTCGAAAATGTGCCTTCCAAACTGACACAAGAGCCATCCCTGCGGATTCCGATTGGTACGATGCGGTATTTGGACGGCATCTGTTTCAACACATAGACTGCAGACCGCAGCGATATCTCATGCTCGGAAGAGCGTCCGCCAAAAAGCACACCTACAGTATTCTCTGAATCACGATGCCCCAACATTGCCCGCCTCCGCTCCGAAGGTTTGAGTCTTTCACCCGAACGTTTATGATCAAAAGTGTACAGCAAAAGTCGGTTCAGCACAGCGAGGTCGCCCATATGCGTCAACTCTTCGAAAAAACTCCACACGAACGCCTCAAAAATCTTCACTGGGAAAAAGCCGAAGGTCCCGTCGGTTCGTTTTGTTACTTTTTAGGCTTCTCTGAATCCTCCTCCCGCTTCTTCAAATCGAACGACTCGGTTATGGAACTCAAAGGACATCTAAAACTTGAGTCCGTCTCGGGAACTTGTTGCTCCGCGCACTTCATTGATGGCGAGCAACCTGAACGAATTCTTTCCAATCTACGGCAGGCGGTCGGAGCGATGATGAACGACGCCGACAGTTCTGGCATTCGTGAGCTCACTGTTTTTTGGAACTTGTCGGTCGAATCCGATTCATCCGTTCCTCTTGACGTCCTGCTCAGCACTTTCGGCGAAACACTCGAACTAGGAAGTTACTCGGCGAAAAAGCTGGGCGAAGAAAAAAACTTCAACGTCAACCTCAAAGTCCCGCATGCCGTCCTGAAAGAAATGCCCGCAAAAGTGATTGAAAATGCGCTCGACGAAGGAATCCGCCGCGGTCAGTCGCTCAACTATGCGCGTTACCTTGGCGACCTCCCCGGCAACGCTCTAACACCTCAGATTTTTGCAAGCTACGCGGAGGACAGGCTTGCCGAAGTCGGACATGTGATGATCACCAGTGACAAAGAACTTGCTTCGCAAGGTTTCGGCGGAATTATCGCCGTCGCTCAGGGAAGCAAGAATCGCCCAAGACTGGTCGTGTTCGACACCGAAACAGCAAAGCCGCAAAAGACAGTGGTGATCATCGGCAAAGGCATCACTTTCGACACCGGCGGTTATTCAATCAAAGGCAAACAACACCACAATGAAATGAAATACGACATGTGCGGCGCAGCAAACACGATTGCCGCACTGGAAATTCTTGCGCCGCAGCTGCCAAAGGTACGCCTTGTGGGACTGTTGCCGCTTGCTGAAAATATGGTCAGCGAAGATGCCCAGCGGCCGGGCGACGTCTATCGCGCATACAACGGGAAAAGTGTTGAAGTGTACAACACCGACGCCGAAGGTCGACTTATTCTTGCCGACGTCCTCAGTTACGCAGCAAACTTCAAACCCGATCTCATCATCGACATTGCCACACTCACTGGTGGCGCGACTTCGATTGCAGGGAATCTCGCTGGAGTGATGTGCACCAACGATGAGACTCTCATTCCGCTTGTGCGCAGTGCAGGCAGGGAAGCCGGAGAGAAGTTTGTCCATCTTGAGGTCATCGAAGAGACCGCCGAGGACCTCAAGAGCGACGTGGCCGATTACACAAATATGCACAACAAGTGGAGCTCATCGGCACCGACGATGTACGCCGCGGCTTTTCTCAAAGAATTTGTTCCCGAAAAAACTGCCTGGATTCATTTGGACATTGCCAATATGGCTTGGAACGGAAGAAACACAACGTATCTTCGATCGCGTGGTGCAACGGCATTTGGAGCACGCACATTGGTCAATGTTGTGAAGGCTTACTGCGGTTAGTTTTTATATAAATAATTGTTATTAATAAATAAAAACAGATTGGTTAAGTTTCTTCCAGGTTCACCGAATAGGTTTCTGGAGGAAATCGCCTATGCTTCGCACCATCATCATCGCCATCTTCACCATCCAGACGTTTGGACCTCTGCAATTGCAGGCCATGTGCGATAGCTTTTCTTCCGACGACAACATCGATTTTTTTCCGCTGGCACAAATGGACTCCGAAATTAACAGCTCCCTCAAGACAACGAACGAATCGGGAGAAAGAAAAGCCGTTCTTATCTTCGAGGGCGACAGACTCCCGGCAGTGGCTGACACTGTTTCCGAAGAAAATGATCTGCAGCCCTTCCAGCGCAAGTGATTGCATTCCCCGCATCAGCCAAAACGTATGCACGAGATCGCCGACGGGTTTCCACCTGAGGCGCCACGGTCTGTTTGTGTGATGTCAGCCTCTGACGCGATCCTTTTGCAAACCAATTAACTTTTCTCGTCCGCCTCTTGCCGAAATTCAACAAGGCAGGTACAAACTTTTCATACACGACAAATGTATGGTTCCCAGTCCCTCAGTGCTGCGGTATCAGGCAGTTCAGGCTGTTTGACCGCCTTTCAACATAAGGAAACACGCAATGAGTGAACTCAGCTCCCAAGCGAATAAGCACAAAGCCATCGAAGCCGCCTTTTCCGCAATTGAGAAACAATTCGGCAAAGGCAGCATCATGAGGATGTCGGGTGATTCCGGCGAAATCGGTGAAATCGTCACAACCCCGACGGGTTCACTCAGTCTCGACGTTGCGCTGGGTTCCGGCGGTCTTCCGCGCGGTCGAATCGTAGAAATCTACGGTACTGAGTCCAGCGGTAAAACAACCCTGACACTGCACTGTATTGCTGAATGCCAGAAAGCCGGAGGCGTGGCGGCATTCATCGACGCAGAACATGCTCTTGATGTGAGTTATGCGCGTCGCATCGGCGTCAACACTGCAGACATGCTCGTCTCCCAACCCGACTACGGTGAGCAGGCACTTGAAATCGTCGACATGCTCGTACGCAGCGGAGCTGTTGACCTCATTGTTGTCGACTCCGTGGCCGCACTCGTTCCAAAAGCAGAAATCGAAGGCGAAATGGGCGACAGCCACATGGGTCTGCACGCACGCCTGATGAGCCAAGCCCTGCGCAAACTCACAGGCTCCATCTCCAAGAGCAACACAACCGTCATCTTCATCAACCAAATCCGTATGAAGATCGGCGTGATGTTCGGCAACCCCGAAACAACCACGGGCGGTCAGGCTCTGAAATTCTACTCGTCGCTGCGCATGGAAGTGCGCCGCGCTTCTGCCATCAAGAACGGGGACGAAGTTGTCGGCAACCGCACACGCGTCAAAATCGTCAAGAACAAAGTAGCTGCTCCATTCCGCGAAGCTGAATTTGACGTCATGTTCGGAACCGGCATCAGCCGCGAGGGCGATGTCCTCGACCTGTCGGCTGAACACGAGATTGTTCAAAAGTCGGGAACATGGTTCACGTATGGTCAAGAGCGCCTTGGACAGGGACGCGAAAACGCCAAAAACTACTTGCGTGAGCACCCCGAGACAATGACAAAGATTGAATCCGAAGTGCGCAAGAAGCTGCTCAATAAGCCAGGTTCAACAGAAAACAAGGCTAACGAAAAAAAGGGTGCTGAGGCTCTGCCTCCTGCAACCAAAGCCATCGCCGCAGCATCTTCTGCTTCCAAAACTGCTGCCGCTCCAGCAACTGGCAAAAGAACCGGTGCTTCGGCAACGGCAGAATAATTTTCAAGCGAATCGGCAGAGTCAGCTTCTCTCCGTCATGGGAACCTGACCCCGCCGTCAAAGATTCCCACCCTTCTGGCTTTATGCAGAGGCTCCATCCACGGGGCCTCTGTTTTTTTATCGATATGGCATATGCTCATTGGAAATTTCGCGAAGTTCATCGGAGCTCAGGGCACATGTCGGTCAAGACAGAATCTCACGCACAGAGAGCACAATCGGGCGCACATCTGGCACAGGTGTCGCACAATATCCACTCAAGCAGCGAAGACGAATCGCGAGCAGCGCTGAGGGAGCTTGCAGGCCACGCGAGCAACGACGCCGCCCGGGCACTCATCGATGCATTCAGGCAATGCCACTGGCGCGACACAAAGCTCGAAATACTCCGAGCCCTTGGCCAGAATGGCAGTCAGCGGGCGATTGAATTTCTCTTCCGCGTGGCCAGCAACCACTTTCCCGCGGGACACGCCGACGGCAAAGACACTGGCCTCTGTCAGGAAACCCTTCTTGCGCTCGGCGACACGCGCGACCCTCTCGCTGCAAGTTATTTGCTGCACCGGCTCGAAAGCAGTCCGGCCTATATGAAGACCTACATTATCAACGCACTGTCACGGATTCCTGACCTGCGCGCAGCTCCATATTTGTATCAGCTTATGTCGTCCAAGGAGTGCGATGAGCATCCTCAGTTGCTGCGCAACATCGTCGTTGCGCTTGCGGAAATGAAAGATACCTCGGCGCTCCCGCAACTTATCAAAATGCTGCGCCACCGTCTGCACGGCAGCGGACACCCGCCCGATGCGACCTCTCTCACGCTGCTCTCTGCGATTGCGCGACTCTCGCGTCAGTCAGAGGACATTCATCAATTTGAACGGGCCTTTGAAGGAGAGATGCTGCACCAGCAATTTTTCCGCCAATGCCAGACACAGGTCAATTTCCGTGGTCAATGGTCATTGGAGGATTACCTCGGGAAAATCTTCCTCTCGGAACAGATTCATCACTCGCTGCCGCTTGAGCTTAATTCCTTTGCCGCGGCTGACGTCGGGGAGGCTCTGTCGATTTTTGCCGGCGATGAAAAACATTTTCCGCGCTTGTGCAAAACCTTTTCTGCAACGCTGCATGCTGACGAATTCATCACGCGCTACATTTCCAGCGCGCAACTCAACAAGCACCAGGCGAGTTGCCTTTTGGACAACATGGCACTGCAAAGGGGCCCGGCGGCGCGTCGTGTGTTCGATGAGATCGAGCGCGATCAACTGAATCTGTTGTGGTCGAGCAGTGAAACTGAACCACTCATGATCAGCTGGCTGAAGGCACTGGTCTGCATGAGCGATCGCACGCATGACACTCTGGCCGAGCTGATGAACTCCACACGCTATCAGAAAGCACACGAACGGCAGAAGATTGAAGTGATCAATGCGTTCGTCAATTGCTGTCTCGTCTATCAAACAGAGAACGTCTGGCCGAAAAAGCGCATCCAATTCATCACAGAATTGATTCAGAACGAATCCTCGACCCTGGTTTTGGGCCGCTGGCTGCGGGCGCTCGGTGAAATCGGCTTGGGTGATCTCAAGTGGAACGACGAGCTCAAGACGAAGGTCATTCAAACCCCCGATTTACACGCCAGTGTTTTGCTCATGCTTGAAAATGAAGATGAGCACCAAAACACCTCACTGCTGAGAGATTTGCAGAACACCCTGCTGCACAACCGGCCGGAATACACCGCCCTCTTCCTGCGTGCTTGTGCGACTTTGCGAAACTCGGAAAAAGATCTCCCCTCAGATGAACTGCTGAAGGCGGCTCTAACAGCAAAAAACGGCGAAGAGCTTCCCGCCGCGCTGAATTATCTTTGTCACCACCCGCGCCTTTCCTGCATCGAACCTCTCATCCCGCTGCTGACGGAAACAACCGGCGAAACAAGGATCACAGTGGCAGCCATCGTGGCGGCGCGCACCCTGCGCCACGAAAAAACCATCGCACCGCTCATCACCTGCCTTCATTCTCACAACAAAGTCATTTCGGGGCGTGCGCTTGATGCGCTGCTCCATATGGAACACCAGCGCGCAAACGACGCAGTGATCCGCTATTTGGTAGAACACCTCGGCAATTCTGTGATCTGTGACAAAGTCCTGCGCAGCCTCAAGGCCTCAGGGAACGGTCAGGCCGAACTTGCCGACCTTCTCGAGAAGGCCACCGCCCATACCGGTGATACCTCGCTGAAAGAAGATCTTCTCGACCTTGCAGCACGCCTCAGATTCGGCACTTCACAGCCCGCGGCCACATTTCCGACTGCAGATGCTATCCGTGAAATCGATAGGCAGCTGGAAGGTAAAATCGTTGACTACGTGCGAATGGCCGAGCCGATCAAGGCATCCTTGCGCAGCGCAGAACTTCCTCTCAACCAACCCGAACTCTTTGAGGCAAGTGTCGATAAGTCATCGTCTGTCGTGCAATACTGCAAGGCTTTGGATTTGACGCTGGAAAAAGAATTCGGACAAAAAATTCTTTTTCCGAAAATGGAACAGCAACTGCACATATTCCAGAATATTCTTCATCAGGCAGAACTCGACACCGATGCGCCGAATATGAATCTTGTCCTGCGTCATCTGCGCGCCGAGCGGGTTTTCGACCTCAGTACATTTCCAGCAAGTAAAATGACCATGATCGCACGCAGTATCATCAACGGAAAAATCCTCCGTGAGCGAACTCAGACCATCGACGGTCTGAAGGCCTGGGCCGTGCTCATTCTGCTTTTCTCAGGGCATGAGCGACTGTGGGGTGCCGCACTTGCAAAAAAAGACCCGCTCGCGTTCCCGACACTCGCGCACAAGCTGGTCATTCTTCAAGATCTGCGTAACCCGGCCGCGCACCGCCAGACGATGCTCGCGCTTGCACCGCTGAGCGAAATACGCAAAGAAGTCTTCCAAGTTTTTTCACTCATTAAAAGGGCATTCGAATGACGACCGCAGGATCCTCACTTTTCTCAGCATTTGACTTGGCCTCGCCTATCCTCATCGCTCCGTGGGGTCCCATTTCCGGGCAAAATCTTCTTGACATTGGCACTCTCGTTATTCTTGAAGGATTGCTTTCGTTTGACAACGCGCTCGCGCTGGCAGCAACCGTTAAGTCGCGCTTGAGCGATCCCAACGATCAAAAACACGCATTGCGTTGGGGAATCTGGGGAGCTTATATTTTCAGAACTGGAATCATTTTCGTCGGCGTTACCCTCATGAAAATCGAATGGGTAAAAGCGGTTGCCGCAGGCTATCTGATTTGGCTTGCCGTGCACGAATTGTGGCCCAAAAGAGAACAGTCAGCAGCCGACGATGCTCTGCCCGACGCGCACGAAAAGGGTCTTACCCGATATCTGAAATTGTCTCCGTTGTGGTCCACCATTCTTGCTGTCGAATTGATGGACATCATGTTCTCCATCGACTCAATCGGTGTCGCCTTTGCCATCAGCAGCGAGCCCTGGATTCTCATCGCCGGTGCCATTTTGGGCATTCTGATGATGCGCTTTGCCGCAACCGTTTTCATCAAACTGATTGATCGTTTCCCCATTCTCACGAAAACCGCTTTCGTGTTGGTCGGTCTCGCGGGACTCAACATGGTCCTCAAACTCAAAAACCTGCCACTTGGTCCATTGGGCGAGTTGACCATCGACAAAGAGATACCGGAGCATGTTTTCACACTGACACTGACAACAATTTTCTTCGGGGCCATGCTATTGAATGGACTTTTCCCGCAGTGGTTTGGCAAACGCGAGGCAGGAGAGGTCTCGCAAGCGTAAAGGGACATTTCTCGTCAAATTAGCCCTTCCGGTTGATACGATCGGTTGAAAAACTACCGCTTCACTATCCGCTTCAGCTGACGTTCGAGTGTTTGCCGCAAATTCTCGGGACCGATTTTCCAAATCAAAAAGAACGCAAATACCGCCCAGATTCCGCCGAGAATTACCAACCACACGAGAGATGCTGGCAGACGGGTGAGCGGACCGATTTGCCAAACATCTGAACCGGCATCCCACAACC
>JBEDKY010000295.1:0-7182 GCA_041171905.1 Pseudomonadota bacterium | reverse complement strand
AAGTCGGCCATTGACGACCTCAAAAGCTTCGTGTGTTGGAGGAAGACACGGCGAGGTGACCGCATAAAGCGCGTTCATCGCCTGCCAGACGGCTTCACTGGGCAGAAAATTTTCCATATCCCGCAACACTGCCGCGCGCACAGCAGCCAACCGGCAGTCCTTCGGAGATTCCTGCGCAAAACGGGCAGCACGCAGAGCCGCCTCCTCGCTCTTAAACTCAATTTTTTTCAAAATGGAATCGTAGGGAACATTCGCAAATGTGAGAAAGTCTCGTGCGGAATTCAGCGCCACCACAGTCGTCACAGCCTTCTTGCCTTTGCCTTTGCCCTTTGAAACTTTTGCCTTTTGAACACCCGCAGGTTGCGACTGCGCCAGCTGTTGCGCCTCCTGCTTGCGCCGGTCACGCAACAATGTCTGCCAACGGTAATAGAGGCAACCAATGCCATCAGGAGTCAGAATCAGACGCGGTTGCTTGGCTGAAGTTTCTTTGCGCTGTTCACAATATTTGTAGGCGGCGGTCTTTTCGCGTGATGTGCCAATAAGGTGCTCGGAGAGCCTCTGAACGCCGCGCTTCAGCTCGGGAGTCATCTTAACCCCATGCAACTCCCAGAAACGTTCCTCTCCGGGCATCTTAAAGTCCTCAAAAGAGCCCTTTAGCCCTGGGGGAGTTGGTCCGCCTGAAAGAGCCGCCGATGAACGAGCAGACAGGCTGAGTGCTGGCGTCTCTTCCGGTTCTACCGGACGCTCCACCAGTTCGGCCCGCAAAAGCTCCGGCCAAGCACCGCACACACCCGCCGTGAGGCCTAGCAGTGCGATATTCTGAAAACGCCATTTCGTTTTTTGACGTTCCATAATATTCCCATTCCGGAGTCAGCGTTTCAGGGCTTTGCAGCCCCTGCCACAATCACGACAGGGGTTCTCGGCGGTTCTTCGTGCAGGCTTAAGACCTTGCTGTTGACCATTTAAAAAGTCCGTGTCATTTCGGGACAAAAGAGAAAGGTGAGGGCAGACATGAGGGCTACAGCCAACAGCCATTCCCGCGAGCTGGGAGCCATGAGAAACAGGGTCAACCGAGCGGTTCAGGCCTTTTCTCAGGGACAGGCAATCCTCGTCGGCGACGACGGCAGGCGCGAAAACGAGGCAGATCTCGTTTTTCATGCCTCTTATGCAACACCCGAACTGGTCAACTTGGCCATTCGCAAGGCTTGTGGACTGCTTTGCGTTTCTGTCGCACACGAACTTGCCGATCGGCTGGGCATTGCCTCGGCCCCAAAATGGCCGGGTGGAATGGCACACACGGGCTTCACGCTATCGATTGACGCGCGCAACAACATCACAAGCGGTATTTCCGCAGGTGACCGAGCCCACACCATCCAATTGCTGGCCGAAGGCACAACAACCCACCACGACTTCATCAGCCCCGGTCACGTTTTTCCCGTGCGTGCTCAGGATGGCGGGCTGCTGGCCCGTACTGGCCACACCGAAGCGGTTATGGAACTCTGTCAGCTCGCCGGATTACCACCCGCAGCTGCAATGTGCGAAATCCTCGACAGTGAAGGCGAGGCACTCAGACCCGCGGCGTTGTCCGACGACTCGCCCGCGGACCAAGAAACCGCATGGTGGCGGACGTTGTCATATGTTTCGACCGTTGACCTGCTCTGGTACCGGCTGCTCTGTGGCCAACGTTCGGCTGTCCAGTGGCGCCCCGTTTCGCAAGCCGGACTGGAACTCGATACTCCCCCCGAACTTGCATGGCGGCTCTTGCCGTTGCTCGAATCCGACGTTTTGGTTCCATGCAGCATCGCTCTCAACAAAAAGGCGGCAAGCCCCGAGCGCATTCGCATCCGCATGCACAATGGATTCCGTGAATGGACAAACGGCATAGCGGCCGAGCAGGCGGATGGTGAGATCAGTCTTCTTGTTCAGCACGATTGTACCCAGCCGGTGCCGGTGCATATCTCCGAATACTGCGATCTCAGCGGTAAAGAAGGCCTGCGTGGCACGCAAATGGGCGTTCGCAGAGTTCTCACACTGCTACGGGCATTCGAATTTTTGGTGAATGAGTGCGGGTGGAGCAAGAGCCGTTCTGAATGGCTTCAGAACGTGGCGCTTCCTGTTGCAGCCGACCGCGATGTGCTTTCGGCCATCTGGGAGCTGTGAGGCGCGAACAGCGCATCGACAAATTCGTCAGCTGAGAATGGCTGCAGGTCGTCAACACTTTCACCCACACCGATATAGCGGATGGGCAGCTGCATTTCGTGAGCGAGGGCAACGGCCACCCCACCCTTTGCTGTGCCATCGAGTTTGGTCAGCACCAGCCCTGTCACTCCGGCAATTTCACGGAAAGCTTTGGCCTGCTGCAACGCATTTTGTCCCGTCGTCGCATCTAGGACGAGCAGTACCTCATGTGGCGCTCCTGCCACATCGCGGCTGGTCACACGCTTGATTTTGGCTAGTTCCTGCATCAAATCCTGCCGGTTGTGCAAACGCCCTGCCGTGTCGATGAGACACAGATCCATCTGCTGGGCCGCAGCCTTTTTCACACACTCAAAAGCCACCGACGCAGGATCCGCCCCCTCGGAAAGGCGGACACATTCGGCACCCGCCCGACGAGCCCATTCTTCGAGTTGATCGACAGCCGCAGCGCGGAAAGTGTCCGCAGCTCCGACAATCACACTCTTGCCAAGCTGACGCTCTTTAAAGGCGAGTTTCCCGCTGGTGGTGGTCTTGCCAACACCGTTGACCCCGACCATCAGCACAACCGTCGGACGACGCTCCGCGCTGAGCAGGCTCCATTCATCACCGATGCGCAGCAGCCGCAGCATTTCCCTGCGCAAAACATCCTTGACGGCCTGCGCATCCGAAAGGTCGGAAGACGGCAACTCGTGCCTGACTTTCTCGATCAACAATTCTGCGGTGCGGATACCCACGTCGGCGCGCACAAGAATTTCGAGCATGCCGTCGAGAATGGCCTCACGAGAGGCTTTCTCAGTTTGCGAAGTAAAAAGTGCATCCAGCTGCCGGACGAGTTGATTTTGCGTTTTACTGAGTCCCGAGGACAGCCTGCTCAACCAACTGATCGCAGGTGCGGCCGGCGGAGCTGCTTGAACAACCGCTGATACCTCTTCACGCACCGGCGCAGCAACAGCAGTTTCCTCGCGCTCCGGAGGCTCAACGGTTGCAGATTGCCGAGCACTCGGCTCAGCTGAAGGCGGCAGCTCTGCCGAATGACGTCGCGCGCTGCGTCGGCCGAAAATGAATGCCGCTATTCCGACAACGGCGACAACACCGACGAGGATGAGAATTTGCTGAAGCTGCTCTGACATTGGTCGCTCACTCTTACGAGATTTTTGTGAAGATTCTCAAAAAAAATTGAATTTTTATGATAGTTTGTAAAACAGGTACTCAACCAGGTTGCCAAACGGATCGCGGAAATAAACACTTCTGCCATCTGAGCGATCGTAGGGCCCTTTGATAATCTCCAGCCCCGCGGAGCGCACCCGTTCGGCTAGAACATCAACCTGCGACGGACTGTCAGCCATGAAACCATAATGATCAAGCACCTGACGCCCAAGGGCTCCCTGTTGCCGGTGTTGGTCGATGGCATCCGAAGAGAGCTTGGCGACGAGCAGATCAGGGCCGACATGAATCAGCAGCTGCGTTCCCCGCCAAGGTTCAACGTCTGCTCCCAAAATGTCGGAGAAAAACCAACGCGCTTTTTCGAGATCGTCAACCACGAGGGCCAAGTGTCCCAGCCCGCGTAGAAATGAACTTTTGTGGGCTCGTTGCATTGCCGATTGAGTCCTTATTTCGGACCGGATGTCTCCCACTTATTACGGGCGACAATTGCCTTTACCAGACCGATGAAGCGTGAGTTATCATCGGTCAGCGGCTCTGCCAAGAGACTCAGCAGACAATCGCGGGCCTCGCCGTGATCGCGCGCCTGCGACTCCAGACACTCCAACGCAGCCATCCGTACCTGCTCATCGCGGCTGCGCACCAGTTGGTTGGTTTTGGCGACGATGCGCGCATCAGAAATTTCTTTCAGGGCAAGCAGGATTTCGATATTGCGCTCATGGATCACTTCATCAAAGAGAACGTGCTCTGTGTTGAGGCTCTCAATCAGAAGCTGAAGATATTCTTCCGGGCTGAGCATCTTTTCGGCCAGTTTGACAGGCCAGGAAATGCGCTTCTGTGTGCGGACAGCTTCGCAGACCAACGGACAAGCGATGACCTTATTCTCGAGAAGAATTTCGGTCACCCGATCTTTCTCACGCTTGTCGACAATCCCGTGGTCAACCACCAGTTCAAAGCGTTTCATCAGCTGCGGAGCCGCAAGAGCGAAGTCGCCCGCATCTGCAAGTGCCTCGATGGCCTCCCAACGCTGTTCTTTGGTCGTCACCTGATTCTTGAGTGTGTCACCGAGCTTTTCCAAAGACTTGGTTTTTTGGTTGGCACGATATCCGCGCCACGCATCGAGAAGTCCCACGATTCATTCCTTTCCTTCAGATGCGCTGCTCAGTATGGCGTCACGCCGACGCGGGCCGCGCGCCCATAAGATAAACACCACACCGGCGAGCGCAAGAACCGTGAAGATAATATGACCAAACCAAAATGAACGTTCAGGAATTGAATCAAGTTTGTGCACACGAGTGAGCACCTGTGCCACAGGCGCCTGAGCCGCAGCAGGTGCCGCAGGTGATTCAGCTGCCGTTGGGATGCTTTGCGGGGTGTTCTCACTCATCGCTTATTCTCCTGGCGGAGGACTCCGAAGAACGGCACTTTGACTTCTTTATAATCAGGATCGTTTGTTTTGACGATGAAGACTCCGGAAGCGTTGACCGGCAAAAACGAAGTGGTGAGAGCTTCAGGATAGCGCAGTTCAAAATTCACCTGAGTCGCTTCACCGTTGCGGATCGATGAGTACTTCAGAATATCGGCGATGGAAACGCCTTCGAGCGCATCCGTGCGGCGCAGTTCGGCACTCACACTCTCAACAACAAAATCTTTGCGATCGGAACTAAACGTCAGCGTCCGCCGCACTGCATCAGGACGCGTGACAACTCCGAATTCGACGTATTTTGCGCTTTGCTTGACGTGACCGACGACGTCTCCGTAAATCGGCACAATGAGTTCCTTCAAGTAACGCGACGAATTCCACACGGTCACTTTCTCGCGCAGCGGACCTATCGGTAAGTTCCCTTTGAAGGTTACCTTCAACTGATAGTCGCTCCCCTTCGTTGCCGGAGGGACGATCTCCGCTGCAATCGCAGGATGACTTGAAGTCACGAAAAGCGGCTTGACCTCGGATGAATCCTTGAACTGGCTGATGATCCCCGAAGGCAGTCCCGCTTTTTCGGCACCTGGTGGAACCGACTCAGGCTCATTGCCAGCAGCGCGCAAAGCCGTCGGTAATTGAATCAACCATGCCTTGTTGTATTCGGGCAGAATTTCACCGACCCCGAGCAATGCGGGAACAGAGCGGATCTCCTCGCGCACGTTTGCGGTAAAGGTCAGAGTCTGGGTCGAATTGCGGGTTTGATTGGTGTCGAGCGTCAATGTGCGGACGATTTGTCCCGAGAAATACGACGAGTCGAACTCGAACGAAATTTTACCCTTTTCGCCCGGCTGAAAAACATCTTTGGGTTCAATGCGCGTGTTGACACAACCGCAGGCTGCATGGATGGAGCGGATCTGCAGCACACCGCTGCCGGTGTTCTGAAATTCGAACGCGAAAGAAACCTTCTGTCCGCGGGTGATATCACCAAAGTCGTGACGCAGCCGCGTGAAGCTCGCGTAGGGTTTTTGTCCCTGAAGATTGTCAGCCGCAGTATCCTTCTCCGATTCCACCGACTCGACGGCAGCCTT
Organism: Pseudomonadota bacterium; assembly: GCA_041171905.1. GTDB lineage: Bacteria > Bdellovibrionota_B > Oligoflexia > Silvanigrellales > Silvanigrellaceae > RFOM01. The sequence goes on along the minus strand of JBEDKY010000295.1, from coordinate 1,314 downwards.
TGTATCGGCAACATTTTTGCCGTCTTTTGCGGATGCAAGTGCTCCGGCACTGACGGCAACTGAGAAAAGACCAAACGCGACGACAACAGCGAACCGCGCATGAGTCGCGAGAGAGGAAGAAGGGAATGATTGAGTCATGTTTTGACCTCCGCTTGCACCATGTTACATATAGGGTGAATTTTCTCAAACTCCGGACATGAAAGCAGACAATGTTGAGATACCCGAAAATATGGAGCATTCTGGCGGCCATCATCAGCGGACTTTTGACGTCTCTTGGCTTTCCGCGCGACTTTACGGTCAACGCACCGCAGGCTTGGGTGATTCCCTTCGCGCTGGTCCCCCTGCTGATTGCGATCGAAAGATTACCCACAACCTACCAGTCGCCGGCACGTGCACATTCGACCACCCTGCGACAAGTGACACCCTTCACACGCGGACTTGAAGCTTTCGTCCTCGTTTGGATCTCCGGCGCAGCCCTGACGTCGGTGGCGTTCAACTGGGTGACTGTTCCGGCAGTCCTGTTCGGTGAGCTATCGCCGCTCATCAGTCATCTCTTGTTTGTGGTTTATTGCATTTTGGCTGGGCTCTATTTCCCATTGCTGTTTTTCCCGCTCATCTGGAATGCCGCCCGCTGTTCCAAACGCGGTGTGGCGCCGTTTCCCATTTGGGCGATTGTCCCTGTCATTGCCTTGCTTGAGCTCTTTATTCCGCGTTTTTTCCATTGGACGTATGGCAATCTCATGCACGGCTCTTTGTCGGTTTCACAGTGGGCAGCGTGGATTGGTTCATCGGGACTCACGATGTTTGTTCTGGCAAGCAATTTCGTCTTGGCGAAGGCTTTCACAGATCCGGCACGCAACCCCGGACGATTCGCAATCATCCTCACTTCAACAGCTTTCGCGTGGCTGGCAATCTTTGCTGTCGGCAAAGAGAGGCTGAAGTCTCAACGGGCCGAGCAGGAAAAAGCACGCACAACCACCGTCGGTTTTGTGCAACCCAATTTCCGCTTCCCCGGTCTGCCGCGCAATCAAACTCTTGCGAAAGAGGCCGTCCTTCAATCAACCAGCTCTCTGCTCGCATTGACGGACGAGATGATGGCAAGCGCAGGCGAAAACAACAAAGTTGATCTGATCGTCTGGCCTGAGAGTGTCGCCCCCTTTGATTTTGCCTGGTCGCAAGACGAACAGGAGATTGTCAGAAAAAAAATTCAAGAATGGAAAGCACCTGTCCTTGTTCAGGCATCGGAGTTTGACAAAGACGAGCTCAACACCCTGGGCACGCGCAAAGCGACGATGTACTCGATCTCTTTTTTAC
>JBEDKY010000294.1:0-2854 GCA_041171905.1 Pseudomonadota bacterium | reverse complement strand
AAAGGCAGCTTCTCTCCGAATGCCACTTTGATTTGCCATTGCAAAAGATCGATTCCCGTCACCTGCTCGGTGACCGGATGCTCAACCTGAATGCGCGTATTCATTTCCATGAAATAAACGTTTTTGTCGTCGTCCATGAGAAACTCAACCGTGCCCGCGCCGTGGTACCCGACCTCACGCGCGAGCGCGAGCGCATAGCCGCCCACCTTGTTGCGCAATTCAGGGGTGATGTGCGGACAAGGGGCTTCTTCGATCACCTTCTGGTGACGTCTTTGCACACTGCAGTCGCGCTCGCCCAAATGAATCATGTTGCCGAACTTATCGGCCAGCACCTGAATTTCCACGTGACGCGGATTCTCGAGGTACTTTTCCAAATAAACCTCAGAGTTCCCGAAGGCCGCCGCTGCTTCAGTGCGGCAATTAAGGTATGCCTTCTCAAGCTCTGCGTCGTTGTAAACAATCTTCATACCGCGACCGCCGCCGCCGCCGCTCGCCTTGAGAATCACCGGATAGCCGATTTCGCGCGCCGTTCGACGTGCGGTTTCCTGATCAGGCAACGCTCCATTAGAGCCAGGAAGGAATGGAAGGCCCGCACGACGGGCCACAGCTCGCGCCGCAACCTTCTCGCCCAGATCGCGCATTTGCTCTGGTGTCGGCCCGATGAAAATAATCTCACACTTGCGACAGACATCGGCAAAAGCTGCGTTTTCGGATAAAAATCCGTAGCCCGGATGTATGGCGTCGGCTCCGCTCACCTCGGCGGCAGCCATGATTGCAGGAATGTTCAGATAGCTTTTTTTGCTCTCCGCAGGACCGATGCAAATCGCTTCGTCCGCCAGTTTCGCATGAAGGCTGTGTTTGTCGGCCTGCGAGTATACGGCAACGGTTTTGAGTCCGAGCTCACGGCACGCGCGGATGATGCGCACGGCGATCTCGCCGCGGTTGGCAATGAGAATTTTTTTCATAGTTCCCCCGTGTCTTTGTCAGACGATCAGGATTTAATAATGAACAATGGTGTGCCAAATTCGACGGGTTTCGCATTCTCAACAAGAATGCCAACCACCTCGCCATCCATTTCGGCTTCAATTTCATTCATCAGCTTCATTGCTTCGACGATGCAGAGCGTCTGCCCCTTCTTCACTTTGCTGCCGATGTCGACAAACATGGGCGAATCAGGAGAGGGAGAGCGATAGAACGTGCCAACAAAGGGACTGCTGACAGTTGTTCCCTCAGGCACAGGCTTAGCTGCCGGTTGTGCCGTTGTCGCTGTTGCGGCGGAGGGCGCAGTTTGTGTCTGGGCTGAAGGCGCTGGTGCTGCGGCAGCTGAAGGCGCCGGATTTGAGTTTGGTGCAGAGCGCAAAAGCGCTGCCCCCTCTGCCAGCTGCGGAGCAGCATTCAGATGACCAAGTGCAGCAAGTGCATTTGCAGACTTCGCAAGTGAAATCTTCTCAGGGCCGGTTTCGGCCTGAACAACGTCGACTCCGTATTGAGCCATCAAGGACATAAGCTTTTCTACTTTGCCAAGGTCGATCATGCAGACAACTCTCCTCGTTCAAGGGCTTGATTCACTCAAAAAAAAGCCCCGCGGCACGAGACCGCGGGTAAGCACGAATTGAAACTATTTTCCGCGCACACTGACGCGGTCAGCATAGGTATTGTCGCGCGTATCGATACGCAGGACATCACCTTCGTTGATATGGAAAGGAACCGAGACAACCAAACCTGTCTCCAGCGTGGCTTGCTTCGTTCCGCCGGTCGCAGTGTCGCCGCGCACACCCGGGGGCGTTTCAACGACCTTCAGCTCGCAGAACGTGTCTGTTTCGCAAGCAATCGGCTTTCCTTGATAGTAGAGCACTTTCAGTACCGAGTTTTCCAACAGATAATATTTTGTATCTGCAACATAATCTTCGGTCAGCGTGATCTGTTCGTAGTTCTGCTGGTCCATGAAGTGATAACCCTCAGAATCGCGATACAGATACTGCATGTTGCGCTCTTCAGTGTCTGGTTTTGCAACCTTGTCACCGCTCTTGATGTTCTGCTCGAGAACCTGACCTGTGCGGAGGTTACGCATTTTCGTGCGAGTGAAAGCCGCACCTTTCCCGGGATTGACGTGCTGGAAGTCAACAATCACCCACGGGTCGTTGTTCATTTCAATCTTAAGGCCTCTGCGGAAGTCTCTGGTTTCGTACATCGTCATGGGTGGTATCTCCTTCGCCTGCCGGACTATCACCTGACAGTGCAAATTGCAATTCGACACAAACTAGCAACTGACTGTTTTCCATAACAAACAAGTAGTCTATACTGGGCGCACCGCAGTTTTTACTCACAAAATGCTACAAAGGTGTTCACTTGTGACATTCTTTGCCTCGCTGACAATCCGCATCCTGCTGATCACGGTCGGAGCTCTGGCTTTGCAGGCCTTTTCTCCCAGGGCATCAGCGAATGATGAAGTGGAATCAGACCATGAGGTTGGCATCGGTGGCGGAATTCTCTTCCCCCTGGTTCGACCGCAGGTCGTTTTGCAAGGGGCATTTCCGATGGGGCCGGCACAGCTCGGAGTGCGAGCGGGTTTCGCCTATGTATCGCTGCGCGACAGCTTCACAAAGGCCGCCGAAGCCAGCGTTTATTCCGACAGACTTGTCACGAGCTCAGCGTCACTGAGCGAAATCTCACTGAACATACCAGAGCTGACTCTTTGGCTGAGTCAAAGTGTCTTTCTGACCGCTGGAGCGACAGTCCGGAACAGCCTCGTGAGTGCGGCCTACACAACTAACACGGACGAACCGCTTCTTTTCAAGTCGTGGGGGGTCGCTATCGGCGCGTCGGCAAGCGCGGGCTTCAGATTCTATGTTTC
>JBEDKY010000293.1:0-3328 GCA_041171905.1 Pseudomonadota bacterium | reverse complement strand
AACTCAAAACAATTCTGATTAAAGCTGAAGGCGAACTCAAAGAGTCGCAGACAGCCACGGCAGATGAACGGCAAAAAGCGGAAGCTGCGGAAGCGCGCTCGTCCGGACGACTGAGCGAAATCGGCGGTGTGCGTTCAACGTACCTTGAGCGTCTTGATGACCGCATTGGCCAGCACTATTCGCGCATTTCCAAACTCACACGCAATCCCAACGGCCCAGTGACTCGCGTGATTGCCGGAGCTTGCGGAAACTGCCACCTGAGCTTGTCACCACAACTCCTCAACAACCTCGCGCGAGGCAAAGACGTCGAGTTCTGCCCAAGCTGCAACCACATCCTGCTCCCACAACAGAGCTGATCTCAGTCTCAAAGATAAAAATGCGATGCTTGATGTTCCATGCTGTAGCGAAGGAGGAACTTATCGAGCAGTCGCTGTGCTTGCGCGCCCACTCCGACGAAGCGCACTCCCACACCCTTCGGGGTGTGTCGCACAACCTCGCCCTGCAGTTTCAGACTTTTTCCTTCAATGGTGAAGCTCAATTGGATTGGCGCTCCGAGTTCAATCACATTTGAACCCACGTCGACAGCCAAGTGAATTCCTTCACTACTCACATCGAGCGCAACTGCCTTCAAAGATTTTTTGTTCCATGCAACCTCAACTTCGAGGCTCTGATAGATGCGCTCGGTGTCGCGTGCCTTCTGTGCAGATAGCTTTTTTATCTCCTTGAGATAACGCGGACGCGGAGCCGGCTTGACGATAAAAGCGCTTGCACCTGCCGAGTTCGCAGCCTTTTTCAATGAGATATCGCCCGAAACACTCGTAACAATCACCTTTACATCTTTGTTGCGAGCCGCTTTGAGCAAAAGTGGTATCAACTCGATTCCCTTACGGCGGGCAAACGCCGCGTCGATGATGACAACATCTATCCACTCCCGAGCAATCATACTTTCGGCCTCTGCTACGCTGCCGCCAGCCACGACGTTAAACCCGACGCTTGCAAAGTAGCTGCGTTCTATTTCGGCCGTGACACTGACGTCCTCGATGAGCAAAAGTGTCACCTGCTGTTCGGCGCCAATGGCGGGTTTGATTGATTCGGCAGCGGTCATGGCGTAAACCCCTTTCTGCGGACAAAACCACAGGTCTCGATTCAGTTCATACGGGCGGTTCGGAGTCCTGTGGTGCAACTTTAGGGTAACTTGCCATGTGGCCTCGTCTTTCGCGCTCAGACCTCGAACTAATTGAACCATTTCAGTCATCTACAAAGAATACACATCCCCCGCTCAAAGCGATCTTTTTCGATATTGGGAGTGTGCTCATCGACCTCGATTGGGACTCCTTTTTTGCCCGGCAACACGAACTGAACCCGAGCCTTATGGACTTTTCTGTTGAAAGAATGATGGCACGGGTGCGTGAAAGTCAGCTGATGGTCAGATGGTGCACGGGTGACGCCGGACCATTCGACTACGTTCAGGGAATGCTGGAAGCAGCCGGACATACGACCGAGCACGCGCGCCAGCTAGCGCTCGGGACTGAACGCCTGCCCAATGGTGTGTTTGCGCCGATGCTCGTCAAAGAACTCAGCAGCCTGATTGTAGGACCGGCGCGTCCCCGCACCGTGCGTTTGATTCAAAACTTACGCAAGCACGGCTACATTGTCGGCGCACTCAGCAATGCGACTCCATGGCACGAGAGCGACATCATGAGAACCACAGCTCTTCACGAGCTTTTTGACGTGGTCATATTCAGTCAGGATGTCGGCAGCGAGAAGCCTGACAACAAAATCTACGTTGCGGCACAAAATGCTGCGCAGCGCATTTATGATCTGCATTGCAACAGGTCCGGTGTGAGCCAATCTAATCTGCAGACCAGTCAGCTTGCATTTGTCGACGACACTCCCATCAACGTGCGCGCTGCCCGTGCGCTCGGCTGGCAATCCTCGTTGGTTTGCCTCATCAAAGATGAAATTCTTTCAAACGTACATTCGCTGACCGACGGCGAACTCGCGACGCTTTCTGTGGAATCAAAAAACTTGTTGTTTGCCGACGCTGCTGCCAAACGCGTTGAAAGTTTGTTCGCACGGATTTTGCCGTCTGCTCAGGGGTAATCTTTCATGGGTTCTTCTCGAAAAATTGCTTTTTTTGATTCCGGACAGGGCGGACTTACAGTTTGGGAATCGGTGGTCGGAAAACACCAGAAGCTCAATACAATTTATTTGGGCGACAACGCCCGCTATCCGTATGGAAACAAAGGAGCCGACACAGTCACCCGCTACGCAAGTGAGGCAATTCTTTTTCTCGCTGCGCAGCAGGCCGAGCTGATCATTGTCGCATGCGGTACAGCATCCAGTGTGGCTGTCGCCCGTCTCAAACAGGTTTTCCGTCTGCCTGTGATTGGCATTGTCGAAGGTTTTTGCGCAGAGGCCTCATCGCTCTGTCTGCGTGAGCGGCGCGTTGCAGTTCTGGGCACTCGATTCACTGTGGCCAGCGGCCGCTTTGAATCCGAACTTAAGAAATGCGGTGTCGATCTCGTATGGCAGAAGGCATGCCCTTTGTTCGTACCTCTGGTTGAAGAAGGAATCTCTGATGGAGATATCGCGACAGCAGCATGCAAGCTCTACTTGTCTGATATGCCCGCTGACGTGGATGTCGTCATGCTCGCTTGCACGCACTTTCCTCGTTTTGCGCAGACGATCGCAACGACCCTCGGAACCCGATTCAATCGCAATGTGATTTTTAAGTCAGCCGAAGGGGAACAGACCCTTCATGCAGGAGAGAACAGTACACAGCCACTTATCCTGCTCGACAGTTCCTCCAGTATCGTTGAATCGGTGAACACTTTCCTTGCTGGTCACTCCGCGGGCGAAGAGTTCATGGGTGGACAGACTGATATCTTCTGCACCGATGCCCCTGCACGTTTTGCCCAGGTCGCTCAGGTGTTTGTGCGTAAGGAACTCCCCTCTCCCCGACAAATCTCCCTGGGCGGCCTCTAGCCCCACGCCAAGGGTCAGTTTGTCGGCTGCACCCTTTGCCGTCCTCCCACTTCACTGCCTGCCGATACCTCCAAGGAATCGCAAATCGGATGCTCAGAACGGCGCGGAGTCCATTCTGAGATTCCAAGAGTGAAGGGTCAGATTCATGAAAGCGAATACTTTCGTTGCAGGGCTCGCGGACAAACTCAAAAATGCTTGGCAGGGGATGCGGCAACAATCCTCACATGCCTTGATGTTTGTCTTCATCGCCTCGTTTGTCTGTCTCTATGCCACATTCGCGATCCAACAGCGCGCACAACCCGAAGCCAAAGTCTCCACACTCAATAAGTCGGGCATCACC
>JBEDKY010000292.1:0-6377 GCA_041171905.1 Pseudomonadota bacterium | reverse complement strand
TCGAAGGATTGAGCGACTTTACGTGACGAATCGCTGCATCAACAGCCTTTCTGCGCAATGCCACGTCGGTCCACTTTGATTTCTGCAATGGAACCATGATTTCCTGCGGTACGTAGGCCTCGAAGAAGTCGTGCATGCGCCCGCCGTCGAGCGCGAGGTCAATCACGCGTGGCGAGTTGCGATCCTGAGTTCCGCTAGTGCGGAAGGTTTGGTAGATGCTCCCGCGCCGCAGACCGCTGCGTGCTTTTGAGAGGTCGTGAACCTTCTGGGCATCACCCACGAGCGCTGCGGTTTCGCCGTAGGCCGTGTTTTCGCGGAGCCATGTTGAAAAGTTCGGATCCGTCAGGTGGGCAATGTCGCGTCGAACGTCGTAAATCCACTCTCCGGTGTATCCTTCGCGACGCAACGACCAATGTGGGATGAGCGCTGCCGGACGATTCTTGGGATCGTTTTCCAAAACAGCAATTTTGTCTGCAACGCCGTAGGACGGATCCTTCCATTGAACATCAGCCAGGAAGTGAATCAGATAATTTCTGCGGAACCAGAGCTGATCGTTGGTGAGGTCTGTCAGCGAACGGAGGTTCTGGTTCTGGTCGCAGCCAATGCACCCGTGTGTGTAGCTGGCGCCGACGTTCGCGATTTTCGAGTAATACTTAATCTGGTCTTCCGCGCTCAGTTTTGGAAAGCAGTATTGTGAGGCGTCTTTCACATAGCGTGTGACACCACCTTCGGATGCCCTGACTGATGTGGCAGTCAGCATCGATGTGAGAAAGAGTCCGAAGCCAATTCCAAATTTGTGAATTGCCGACATCACTGGTCCCCAATCCGCGGGCGGTGCCCCCACCCACATTCATTGTCTGACAGTCATGTCGGAAAAAGAAGGACTTAATCAGGACTGATAAAAAGAACCGACGCGTTTTTGTCGACGGATACAAGACCCGATGCAAAGTTGTGCATCTCCACCGCGTCAGGCAGGGATGTGTAGTAAATCATGCCCATCAGCGGTCTGACATTGTCGGCAAACAGTGTTGTCGGGCGAATGTCATTGACGAGTTGTTGAGGATGTGTTTGCAGAATTTCCCTGATCCACGCGAGATAAGTGCCCATCTGCCGGATGTGTTCCTCTGCGGGAACACCGGTCTTGAAGTCGATGACCAAATTCAGATGCGGATCACTCTGCAACTCAGCTTGCAAACGTTCTTTGACTGTCTTTGCCGTTGAGCCTGCAATCGATTGCCCAGTTCTGTTATTTACGCTCAGGCAGGGGCTCGAAAAAAACTCTTTTGAAATGTTTTTCTGGTGGATGACACAAAACAAGTCGATGATTCGCCGTTGTGTCTGTGCGAGGCCGCGCTTGAGATTGAATTCCGACTGCGTCACGTCTGCACTGCTCCAGATTTCCAATTCATGCTCACGGACGGTCGCGGCTGAAAGTAGCTTCTGGAGAAAGCCGCGTTTGTTGAGTTGTCGTGGTTCAGCGTGTTCCATGTATGCGTGAAAGCGCAGTCCTTCTTCAGCTGGCGACAATCCTTCGCCAGTTGGACGCGGGAGCGTGAAGGGATTCGCCGACTCTTCTTGTGTCAATCCCTCTGCTGGAAAGTTTTCATCAACTGTTCTTTTCCAGGGACTGTTGATTGCGGCTGAGTGTTGTGCACTCAACCACTGCGAAATCCATTCGCTCTGCACACTGGTTGTTGATTCGCCCGTCTCAGATTCGCTTTCAGCGACATTCATATAAGGCAGCCATGCCGGCGAATAATCACGCATGGCGACAAGCCCATGCCAGTCGGGAACTTTGCAAGCGGCTTCGCTTTCCAATCCAAGCCATGGAGCTGGCGGACGCGCACCGCGTTTGGCCTCTTTGCGCAAATCGAATGCCATGTCTGCAAACATCGCCAAAACATTATATTCAAGGCCATTTAGTTTAAGGGCCTCTGCGTCAAAGGATTCTCCCTTTTTGAGCGGAGCGAGTTTGTCGCGCAGGTTTGAGCGTGTTCTGGCCTGCACAGCCGGCGACATGAGGACAAGAAATTCGCGGGCACGGGTAAAGGCTGTGTAAAAGACCCGCTGACGCTCAAAATCCTGTTCGAGCCTGTCCTGCAGGTCTGTGCTCCAACGGACGACCTGTTCTCCGCGTCCCGATTCAGCCTGTATGGACACTCGGTCTGTGGGCGTATGAGGATTCTCAATCCAGCGCACCAAAGATGCGGATTCTTTGTCTTCCGCAAGCCATTTGACGAACGTTGCATTCTCGTGACTCTTGAAGACAAAATTCTCGGGCGAGCGCTCGCGCGCTGCATTCGGCCAGAAGACGACCACCGGCCATTCAAGTCCTTTGGCGCCATGCACGGTGCACACTGTCACGGCATTCTGATTGGTTTGTGTTTGACTTTGAGCAAGACGCAGCTGCTGCAATTGTTGATTGAGAAACTCTTCGGGCCAGTCGGTGGCTTGTTCGAGCTGTTGGCGCAACGACCAGACTTCCAGCGCATTGTGAAGAGCAATTGCGGCGTTCTCCATCGCCAGATTGTGCTCGGAGCAAACAAACCCCCAGCGCAGCAGCTGCCATGCCGAAAAGAAATGTCTCGATGCGAGTGTGCGACAGCGCTGCAGATGGTCAATCCAACCTGTCCATGCTTCGGGAAAATCTGGTTTTGTTTTTGATTGGCTAGAGTCCTCTCCTGCAGATTCGGAAAGAGTGGTCACACGTGGGTCCAGCAGACCTGCATTGGCTGCCTTTAATATCATCGAAGTCTGATCGCGCGTCAGGCCCAGCCAGCCGCTCCATAAAATTTGTGCGAGTTCGCGTATGTTGAGTGGACGACACAGCCACTTCGCAAGCAAAAGTCCGAGTTCTTCACTGCGCTGGCTGCGCTGGGATTCCGAGTTGGCAGGCCGGCTGAGCTTGGCCACTGCCGGAACGCCGAATGAATTGAGATGCAGTTGTGTTTGAGCAACCAAATCATTGGTCTCGCACAGCACGACCATCTCCGACCATAAATACTGCTTTTCGTCTGCTGCTGTTTTCGCCTGCTTTTCACTTTCGATGGTTTGTTTCTCGAGCGGCTGGCCTGCGAGGCGTGCCAATTCGCGCGCCAGTGCCCACACTGCAAATGTGTTGGGTTCGGTTGCTGCCTTAAAGTCATCATCTTCGCTGCGCTGCTTGCTGAGAGAGGCTCCGAGCAAAAGAACGCGCGCTTGGGGCAGCGTGGATTCTTGTGATGCCGGAGCGTGGTTGCGGCCTGCATCGAGCGACTTTGAGCCCACAAAAGTCTGTTGAGCCGAGAGTGCAAAGGTCGTGTTGTGGAACTCAAGCGGAATGCGGTTGTTCTTATATGAAAAAGTCATGTCCGAGAGCAGGTTGATGAACGGCAGCAGGTCTTGATGGCTGCGATAGTTGCGCGTCAGTTCAACGAGCTGCCAAATGGGATCGGCTTTGAGCCGCTGAAAAACGCCCACGTGAGCGCTGCGAAAACCATAGATACTCTGCTTCGGGTCGCCGACCACCACCATGCGTCCCTTGTTGGGTTCGAGCAGCCGGTAGAGAATTTCGTGCTGCAGTTCGTTGGTGTCCTGATATTCATCAACAATCAGTTCTTTACAGCGCAGCGGCATTGGCTGCCTGCCTGCAAGTGCAAAAAAACCATTCTTTTTGAGTTTATCTTCATCAATGCACAACAGATGATACAAAAAGAGCATTCGATCGTTGTGCGTGAGTCTTCCGTGCATCAGCCTTCGGTAGAACAGTTCGCGCGCCTTGCTGCGAATGAGCGTCAGCAGGGGTTGCGATGACGGATGAATTCGCTCGAGTGCAAACCGCAGCGGCGGAGCGTTTTCGCGCAAAAAGCTCTCATGCAACATTGCGGCGGCAATGCGTTCAAGCCCACGCAGCTCGGGACGCACCTGTTTATTCGCAGAGAAGGTGCCTTGTGATTGAAATGCTCCTGCAAGTATAAAGTCCAATGTTGCACATTCACTCTCAGGCGCCTGCGAATGTCCCTGCAAAACACTCAGTAGCTCATCGCTGATTTCAGGCAGCAGCTCACTGTCTGAAACAAGCGTCACCGGCGGTGGAAAGCGCTGCTCACCCAGCCGCCATTGCTGCACGGTTTCCGCCGGAAGCATTTTTTTTGTTTGTTCCCACCAAGGCGGAAAGAGATTGTTGACAATCTGCATGAAAAGACTGTCGATTGTGGAAATATGCAGACGGCTGAGGATACGCTGTTTTTCTTCATCGCTGAGTTGTGCGCCGTTGATTTCCTTTTCCACTCGATGACGTAGTTCCTCGTCGGCCGCCTTGGAGAATGTCACAAGAACAAGCTCAGCCGGAGTCAAGCGGAAATTCTTCGTTGACGTGCAGAGAAGCCAGTGAACACGGTCGGTGAGAACTCTTGTTTTTCCCGCGCCTGCTCCGGCCTCAATCACCAGATGCCGTTTGCGCGAAATATTCTCTTCGCCGAGTCCAGAGGGAAAGAACGCTGCAAGTTTCTGTTCACTGCTGAGTTCGATTTTGCTCATGCCGGCTCTCCGCCCGACTGTCCTTTGGCCGGACAAATGCTGTTGAGTACGCACCACGTGCAAAGGCTCGCGGTGATCGGCCGCGGCGAGAAATCACCGTCAGAGAGCGATTGCCCGTAGCGGGCGTACTCCGTATGCAGTGTCCGGCAGCTCTCATCTTGCCAGCTCATTGGTTCTTCAAACGAATAGGTGGCGTAGGGCTCACGCGACATATCCATAGTTTTCAAACGCAGCAGCGAAAATGCGGCAACAGTGCTGCGGCGGCCGTGCGAATCTTCGCCGTGGCCGCGTTCCTCGGCAATTCTCTTGGCCCATGCCAGACTGTAAATTCCACCTTGGACACTCAGCTTGTTGGTGGTTTTGACCATCCGCGGATCAATCACCAGCGCGGGGTCTTTTTTTGCCACCTTGCTGGTTTTGTAATCGATGATTCTGTCGCCGTCGGGATGAGTGTCCACGCGGTCAATACGGCCTGTCAGACGCAACTCGCTGTGCAGTAAAAAGTCGACGGGCTGTTCAACAAAGGCGGCTCTGACCAAACCTTTCTGAACAGCGGCACGATCCGACTGTTGCAAAGCGGCCCCCGCATCGTGAAGTTCGCTTTGAATGAGCTTGCGCATTGCGCGCCGCACGGTTTCGCGGACGAGTCGCTGTCTGAGCGGGCTCAGTGCGCTGTCGCCGTGCGTCTCTGTGCGCGAAAAAATAACCTCTGTCAGTTCAAGCAGAAGAGCCTTGACGTGCACGTTGTGTTCCTGCGTGAGGTGTTCGCTGTTCAAGCTCTTTGACAGAGCGTCGAGCCATTCATCCGCAGACGTGGAAAGAAACTGATCCGAGTCCAGAAAATTGTTTTGCAGAGAAATAAAAAATTGTAGCCAACTGTTTTCCGTACGGTGTGACTCGGAGTTGTCGAGCAGGCAGATCTGCCTGAGCCCGCGGATCAGTTTTTCAGCCATGGCGTGAGCCTTCTGGCCCGTGATCAGCGCGTCCGGTTGCAGAACCGGCTGTGCGTCCTGACCGAGTCCGTGCAGACCCACCCAATAGTATTGCAACGGGCACTCGACGTAATCTTCAAAGGCCGTCACACTCACGCTGTTTTGCTTGCCCTTGCGAGCAGACTCCTTGAGCAGCCGTGGCCAATTTTCATCTCGCAGTTGGAATGGGCGAGCTGACCCCAGCCAGCGTATGAAGGCCGACTCGTTGAGCAGCGAATCGCTCCACATTCTTTTTTCGACGGGCGGCAAGCACCAGCGTCTGAGTTCGGCGGGAAAATCCTTCAGCTCCCTTTGGCTGCGCATCAGGAATACAACTTCAGCGTCCTTGTTCAAGATCGACTGCCAGTACCCGCGATAGGATTCCTCGGACGCAATCGGGTCGATTGCGACTTGACGGCTGCGCAGAAGGTGAAAGACCGAGTTGAGCAGGCGAAGGTGAAAACTCGGCGCAGTCTGCGAATGCGGTGGACCCAGTACGACAAACTTTTCCGAGCGCGTGATACCTGCCAGCAGCGAGAGTGCAGGGGGAAGCTGACTGATCAGATCTGTGTTTGCAAAATTGAACGACTCGCTGTCGAAAAATCGATGCAGCATGAGTTCAAACGAGACACCGTGTTCGCGCAGAGACGGGCTCAGATCATAAAGCGTGAGCGCTTCCGCCATGAGGTTGTCGAAGCGATGAAGTTTGTCCCAGTAGATTTGAAATTCCTCACGCAGCTGCGCAACCTTTTCTTGCGCAGGTGTCTGCCATCGGTCGGCTTCGCTGTCGAGTTCCGCTGCGTTTTCATTCTTCGGCAAAAAATCAGCCGGTGTGAGTGAGTGCACACCCGAGCCGTCGGCACGAACTGTGTTGAGCAATCGTTTGTC
>JBEDKY010000291.1:0-5314 GCA_041171905.1 Pseudomonadota bacterium | reverse complement strand
ATTCTGTTCTCCGCAAATTCCACAGCAGCACTCCAATCATTAAACCACGACAATTGCGCATGGCGAATTGCGCACAAATCGGTTGACAATTCTGCCGATCTGGAAGCGGCTTGTTCCCTCGCGCGCGTGACGACTGAATATCATCAAGTCTATTTTGTTGTCGACCGCGAAATGGCGGAGCTCTTCATCTGCCTGTCCAACCAGCAGGTGCCCGACAGCCTTAAAGCCATCTTCCTGCAGAATGCGCGCGCGGTCTTCAATTGCTCTTTGCAGACGTGATTCGGCGAGGTCGTAGATCATTTCAAGCTCACGATAGGTTGCGTAAGCGTCGGTTGTTTCGAAGCCGCTGTATGCCGGACCGACGCGCTCAAAGCAGTGCGCAAGGTGGGCCGTACGTGCTCGAGTCGGATCTGACTCAAGCATTTCTCTCAGCAGATTTTCACCGCCGTGGCTGTCAGGACGCATGGTGGTGGCATGTCCGATGTTCAGGAAATTAAGCTGCAGTGGTGATGCAGCGAGCGGCAAAATGAAAACTGGCACCGGACTTTGTTCAAGAATCCTCTGCGCTACGCTGCCAAAAATCGCCGAATAGAGTCTGGAGTGATGGTGTCTGCCGACAAGCACGCCGGCAAATCGCGAGGGTTTGTCGTTGAGGACACCCAGGATCTCATTTTCAGCATTTCCTAGTTTGACCTGCACGTGGAATTGATTGTGCTCATCGCGCAGTGGAGCAAGTGTTGTCTCTGCCCGCATTTGTGTTTGTGCGAGCAGTTCACCGCGGTAGCGCGTTTCCAGTTGTTCCCATTTTTGCCCCTCTTCAAATGGCATAGGCCCCAAAAACAAAGGGGCATCCTCGAGAACGTGGATGAAGGTCAGCGAGCACTCCAGGCTGTTTGCAACAGCCAGAGCATTACGCTCAGTACCCAGCTGCGGATGCGACAGGTCCGTCGCACACAGAAGTCTCTTCCCGCGAATAATACTCATATCGGAACCCTCCGGCAGGCCAACAGCAACTTGCACGTAAAAGTATAATCGCGCGCTTTTTTCTGAAAGCCGCTTCTCGCACAACATGCAAAGGGTTTGCGCCATTTCGGATGGGGAGATTTTTTTTCATATGTTCATACTTAAAAGGAAGATTTTCTACTTTTTAATGACGGTGTTTTTCTCTGCTTCAAGTGCTGATGCCGCTTGGGATCTGTCGAGTGTCAGAGTTTCAGGCGGTGAATGCGTTCTGCGTGACCGGCGCATCGACGAAACCAAGTTGATGCTGAGATTTTTTGATTTTTCATCGCAGACGGCAGGAGACGCGCATTTGCTTCAAAACGCGCAAGCAAGTTGTGGAATGAGCGTTCAGTTCGTGATTCCGTCCGGTCATCGTCTGAAGACGTTGACACACAGGGTACAGCTGAGGGCGCACAAAGGTATTAAAACGGAATTTGCTATGAACGCGGCAGTTGAGATTTTGGGACGTCGCCTTTCGCAGGTCGGCCGCATTCCGCGCAGTGCTGCGATCGACGGTCGTTTGCTGCTCTATAAGTCGTTCGAAATTGAAAACATTTCCGAATGCGCAAACGTTGAACAAAGGATTGAAGTCAAAGCCGATTGGAAGCTTGAATTGAAATCTCTGTACGATCCGCAACCCGCACATATTGATCTCAGTGGAACCGACGAGGGGATTGATTTGTGGGTTGAGGTACAGCGATGTTGATTAGCGCGGCAGGTTCGGAGTTCTGCACTGCATGACAGCAGCTTCTGAAACAACACCCTGCGAGGTCTTCCGCTTATAACAATCGACAGGCGCGCTCGAAGTCGCACGTTCACAAAGTTTGTCTTGAAGCGCTTGATTGATTGTGAGTTGAGCGGCGCGGTCAACACAGCGTTTTTTTGAGTCGGTCGAAAACAGCTCGGAGGGTTTCGTCGCCATTCCTGTCGACTTTGAAGTGTCCACTTTTCTGCAACCGGCAATTTCTGCACCGGCGAGCGCGAGCAGCGAAGCGAAAAGACCAACTTTTGTCGAGCTCAGAAGTCTCACGGCCTCACCTTTGTATTTCTTCTCTTTAAGCCAATCTACCAGAGTGCACGCATAACCGACAACCCGACGGTGATAGGGAAAATGTCACACGCCTTTTTTCAGCGTTCTTGTGTACTGCCAGGTCCGTCACAGATTCGCTTGCTTCCGACAACAGCTGCCTGTTAAGCCCTGCCCAGCGATTGTTCCGGAGGGGCGGGTTGGCTATGCGCATGGTGACTGTTCAGCGTTGGGCTTGGTTTAATCTTTTTTATATTACCGCAGTCATTCTGTGGGGTGCTTTTGTCCGTGCGACGGGTTCAGGCGCAGGCTGTGGCGACCATTGGCCGCTCTGCAACGGCGTGGTGATTCCCCGTGAGCCGCAGCTTGAAACCCTTATTGAGCTCACTCATCGCCTGACGAGCGGTTTGTCGCTTGTGTTTATGGTTATGCTCTACATTTTCGCCCGTAAGGCGAGTCCCAAAGGACATCCTCTGCGCAGTGCCGCCGCTTGGTCCGTAGGCTTTATCATCGTTGAGGCTCTGATTGGTGCCGGATTGGTACTTTTCGAATTGGTTGCTCACAATGCATCCCTCAAGCGCATGTTTTCGATGTCTGCACATCTGTTGAATACATTTGCGCTCATCTCTGCGCTTTGTTTGTGTGCTTGGCGGGCAACCGAGGACTGTCCACAGCGTCGGCTAGCACCCGTAGCGCAGATAACGCGCCTGCCCTTTTTGTTGGCCTGTGGAGTGCTGCTGACGCTCAGTGGGATGACTGGCGCCATTGCTGCCCTCGGCGACACTCTTTATTCCGGTTTTGGGGTTCTGCCGCTGCAGGCTTACCTCGACGGAGAAGTGCCACTTTTGTTGAGACTTCGACTGATTCACCCTGTGGTTGCAATTCTTGCCACCGTTGCGGTGATTATTCACCAAGTAAAATTTTGGAATGACTATGAAAAACTTCCAAACGCGGTGTTGGGGTGGGGGCTTACAATCGTGACCCTTCTGCAGATTGGATTAGGCTTCATTAACGTTCAGCTGATGGCTCCCGTCTGGATGCAGCTCGTTCATCTTGGAATGGGAGTTCTTCTTTGGGTCATCTTTTCGTTCGTCAGTTTCGTTTTGCTTGATAAAAATCGAAAATAACTAAAAAAATTAACACTTATTCAAATCCTTTACGAGCTCTCCGATTCTCTTTCTCGGACTCGATAGTTGATTTCGGTCAAATCGGTGAGTGAGGGCCAATCGCCATGTCATACAGACACACCCGTGTGGACGAGCTCGTTTTTCAGAGACAGTTCGAAGAGGCTGTGAACATGGCAATGAATCATGTTGGGGTGAACTACTCCGAGGCATTGGAGCTTGTCTTTATGCCTCTCAAGGACCTTGGCGGGTTGTCTGTGGCCGAGTTCGTCAGACGAGGTCAGTTGGCCCAGGCCAAGCGGGCACTCTCGGAACTGATTGATGACCGCAAACGCGCCATGGGATCCAGCCGATTGACCGCACCTGCTCGTGCCGGATAACTCGCTCCGGGCATTTACTGATGACTGTCCACTTCTGATTTTTACTCAAGTGATTTCGGGATTGTCCGATACCCCAGCAAAGCTTTGCCGAGGTGGACTGTGTCTGATTTTCTGCGGCGAAAGGGGTTGAGGTGGACAAACTCGGGTGAATTTGTCCGTCCTGCATCCCTGACTGCACTGATACTTTTGCTCACGATTGCCATAATCCCCACGCAGGCGTTGGCAGACGAATATGAGGTCCTTAAGCAGCGAAGGTGCACGATTCTGGTGACTCCGTCGGCTGGACTGGTGGTCGGACAATCAGTTCAAGCAGAAACCAACGATGGCAGGCGTTTTTCCTTTCGGGTATCAAAGAAATCCCGAAGAAACGCGACCATTGTGCTGCGCGGCAGCAGATGCCCGAAAATCTCGGGCGGGTTTTCGACCGGCGGTTCGTCGGGTCGGGGTGGTAAAAAATTCTATCTGGGCGTCATTGGTGGTGGCGGTCTGTTTACCTTCAAACAACCGTTCACGCCTGAAGGAGAAATTGCGCAGGACGGCACTGTGGGAGATCCGCCACAACCGATCAACGGATTGAGTGGAGGAGGTTTTTCTGGAGGTGCGATGATGCGCTTTGCGCCGTCGCAGGTTTTCGGACTTGATCTCGGTGTGGCTTTTCTGTCTGCAAACACGAGCGGTAAAACGGTTTTATCGAATCAGGACGATTATTTGGTAAACGCGAAATTCAGCGAGGTCGTAATTCTGCCGGCTCTGTCGGTCATGCGATGCATCAGCAAGCGTCTTTACTGCAAGGCGGGCGGTGTTTTTGCAATTCCTGTGGGCTCAAAAATTTCAATAAAATCGTCAAGTCTTAGTGTTGATTCGGCGCTGAAATACAACCGCATTGGTGGAGAGTTTGCGGCTGGTTTGAATCTTGGAAGTGCTTTCACGCTTACGGGCGGTGCGCAGGTATCAATGATCAAGGGTTCCTTCCTAATACCGGAGCAATCCGAACCTGTGAAATTGCAAAATCCACTGACCGTCTTTGTCTTTGGCGGAATTGTGGTGGCGTTGTAATTCAGTTGGGGAGCCAGAGTGCACATGAATGTATCGCACGGCCGCCTTCTCGAATCTGAAGTGCGCTTTTTAAGGAGAAAAAAAATACTCGTCTCCATTCTTTCGGGTGCTTTAAGTGTCGGTCTTCTTTCGGGCTGTCGAAGAAAGGGAAATGCGGTTTCAGGCGCTGCACTCTCGATCGACGCAGTGGAAAACGAGACACGGGATTATGTGCGCAGTGTTTTGATGAATCCGCTGCCCGAAGAATCGACTCTTGTTCCCGACATATCTTATCTGTTTCGCGATGGCACCGTGGAGCTTGCATCGGCGGGAGAAAACTTTTCTGCATCCCAAAGCGAATTCTCATCGATAGTTGCAATGAATCCGTCATACCGATTCGGCCAGACATCGCAGGAAAAGCCTATCAGGCTTGAGACAATCAGAATTAACAAGTCAATTCCTCCCGTAACACTGAGAGCTGCCGGCACCGTTGCAGCGCTGCAGCTGTCCATGAGTGCTGGAACGATGATCAAGGTGTATCGGCATTTTGCAAACACGACTGAGGAGCAAAACACTGCACGTTTTGATATGTCGGCATTGCCGGTCACGTTGAACAATGCCCAGTCGCTGAGAGTCGGCGACCTCGTTGTGCTGCCGCTCGAGGGGCAAATGATGACCAGCGTTGACGGTAGTTTTTTCAGACATTCTTGGTCAGCCGGACGAACCATCGACAGTTTGCTGGGCAG
>JBEDKY010000290.1:0-7929 GCA_041171905.1 Pseudomonadota bacterium | reverse complement strand
GCCGTCGATGTTCATTTTGTTCGGGTCAATCACGCCATAGGCGCCGTCGAGTCCGAGCTTTTCCTGACAAAAACGTGTGTTGGCCATGGCATCGAGGCAACTGAGAACTTGTGCGGCAAATGCCTCATGAATTTCAAAAACACCAATGTCCGACAACTTGAGATTGTGGCGCGCGAGCAATTTCGGAATCGCGTATGCCGGACCAATCAACAGCTGATCCTTGGGATCCACCGCGACGGCGACAGAATCAACAACATAGCCGAGAACGGGGAGCTTGTGCTCTTCAGCGTAGTCGGCGTTCGCAAGCAGCACAGCCGAGGCGCCGTCGGTCAGCGCACTCGAGTTGCCCGCGGTCAGCGTGCCGTTGCGCTTGTCGAAGGCGGGTTTGAGCTTCGCCAGTGCTTCGATGGACGTGTCCGCACGGACAAGGTTGTCTGCGTCGACGAAATTCTCCTTGTTGGCACCGGACCAGACCGGAACGATCTCGTCCTTCAGAAAGCCTTTTTCGATGGCTGCTGCTGCGCGGTGATGACTGCGCATGGCCAGTTCATCCTGACGCTCTCTTGCGATGTCGTTTTTCACGGCCATCTGCTCACCGTGCTCGCCCATCGTGAAGCCGGTAAACGGTTCTGCCAACGCGGGCGGCTTCGGTAGAAATGCTTTTGGATTGAATTCTCCAAGCATCATCAGCTTTTCTTTGATGTTTTTTGTGCGCGACAGGCGGGTCAGAAAGCGCCGCGCCTCGTCTGAAAAAGTGATCGGCACGTCCGAGAGAACTTCGACTCCGCCTGCGAGAACCATTTTGTTTCGGCCAGATTTGATTGCGTCGGCCGCGAGTTGAACTGCCTGCAAGGAACTTGCGCATGCACGGTTCAGAGTATAGCCGGCAATTGACTTTGGAAGTCCAGCAAAAAGGACGATGTCACGCGCGATATTGGGGTTCTTTGTTTGCGGAACCACGGCACCCCAAATGACCTCGTCAATGTCCGAGGCGTTTGCACCGCTGCGGGCAATGACCTCGGTTGCCGGACGGATACTGAGACTCAAGGGCGTTTCCCGTTCAAAGACTCCGAAGGAACGAACGAATGGCGTGCGCACCGCTCCCACCACCGCGACGCGTGGCGTTCCGCCGGAATGATCGGCCTGTTCTGTGCCGTTTTTATGCTTCTTCTGTCCCATAATGCCCCCCTTGGAGCTGGCAGACGCATGTACTGCCAGAATTGTATGACAAAGATTATCGGAACTTGCGCAGGGGGCAAAGTCGCACTCTTGGCATCGGGCTGTCATCGCTGTAACAACTATGCAACACGCGCAGGATAGGGAATTACTTCGCCACTTGATAACGCAACCGCCGGCGGAGTAGTCTTCCTGTCTCTGAAATTCCCCAACCGTGTGCGTTAAATTGTATCAAAGGAAGGTTTCGCATGGGTCGTCACGCTACAGTCGCAGGTCGAATGGCCGCAAGCGCCGCTGCGCGCGGAAGAGTTTTCACAAAGTTGGCTCGCGAAATTATGGTGGCTGCGCGCACCGGAAGCGACCCCAACTTCAATTCGAAACTTCGTCTGGCTGTCGATCGCGCGCGTGACAACAACATGCCCAAGGACGTCATCGAGCGCGCAATCAAAAAAGGTGCGGGCGAACTTGAGGGAATGACATTCGAAGAAATCACCTATGAAGGATACGGTCCGGGTGGTTCGGCGATTTTGGTGGAAGTTCTCACCGACAACCGCAACCGCACCAATCCCGAGTTGCGAAAGATTTTCACCAAGAACAGCGGCAATATGGGCGAAATGGGCTCGGTCGCGTGGATGTTCAAAAAGAAAGGCGTTCTCGATATCGCACTGACTGCTGTGAGTGAGGACAAGGTCATGGAGCTGGCGCTCGATGCCGGTGCGGATGACGTCATTGTTGAAGACGGCTTTGCCACCGTCTACACCGATCCAGCCAGTTTTGCTTCCGTGCGCGATGCGTTGGTTGCTGGTGGGCTGCAATTTGACAAGGCCGGATTGGAAATGATTCCGGACAATCGTGTGTCACTGGCAGGCGATAATGCAAAAAATGCTCTCGAACTCGTTGAAAAGCTAGAAGAGCAGGATGATGTTCAGGCGGTCTATCACAACTTTGATGTTGAGGATTGAGTCCCAGTTGCGATCGTTCCGCGCAGCATTTCGGAGATTCCTCCCAGCGAGCTGAGAACTCCTGACGCCTCGTACGGAATGAAGACTTTGTCGTTCGATTTGCTTGTCATTTCTCCGAAGCGCTTCAGGTATTCAATCGCAATCAAATACTGTGATGCAACCTTGGCGTCACCAAAGGCGTCACGCACACTGGTGATTGCGAATGCCTGTGCGCGCGCCACGGCTTCGATTTCCCGTGCCTGACCATCTGCCCTTGCGATCAGTGCATCTCTGTCGCCCAGCGCCTGATTGATTTTTTCCTGCTGTTCACCCTGTGAACTTTCGATGCGGCTCTGCTTCTCGCCTTCAGCCTCAAGAATTCTACTCTGCTTTTGCCCTTCGGCAGTGAGGACCTGAGCCCGTCTTTCACGCTCTGCCTGCATCTGTTTCTCCATCGCCTGTTGAACTTCTAGAGGCGGGATAATGTTTTTAAGCTCAACACGATTGACTTTAAGTCCCCATTTGTCTGCCGCTTCATCGAGAATATTTTTGAGACGGGTGTTGATTGCATCACGGCTCGACAGCGTGTGGTCCAGCTCGAGTTCACCGATCAGGTTTCGAAGCGTTGTTTGTGTCAGCTGACCAATGGCAAGCGGCAGCGACTGAATCTCATAGGCGGCGCGCCGGACGTCGGTGATTTGAGTGTAAATGAGCGCGTCTACCGTGATGCCGACGTTGTCTTTTGTGATCACTCTTTGCTCTGGGATGTCGAGAACGACCTCACGCAAATCGATTCGCTCAAGCGGGAGGACGATGCCGTTTTTGACCCACAGCATCTGTCTTGGCTGATCGATGAATGGAAAAATAAACTGAGGACCGGAAAGAAGAACTGAATGATATCGTCCGAGGCGTTCAACAATCATGCACTCTTGTTGGCGGATGACGTAAATACTGCGGGCGACGGCAAACAGCACGACAACCGCAAAAGCGATAAAGAGCAACGCTAAAAAATCCATCGTAGATGCCTCCTCAGATTTTCTGAATTGAAATTTTGTTTCCGGCTACGGCGGTGACTTTGACGCTCGTACCAAGTTGGAGTTCCGCCGACTGAGCGCTCGATAAAGAGTTGTCGACAACCTCCCAGACATCTCCAAAGACCTTGACTTGAAATGAGCGGCCGCCCTCCGGCAGGGCCACGATAACACCCGTCTGACCAATCGGTCCGACGCCTGGATCGGGCGATTTTTGGTTCATTTGCTCACGGAATTTGCCAAGCGCAAGAAGCGCGAGGCCGCTACCGCAGATAAAGAAGACCGCGTGCAGCCAAAGCTCGGGCCTAAAGTAGGCGACGACCGCCGTGCACAAACCGGCCAGTCCGATCGGCAACAGAATGAACCCCGCCGCAAAGATCTCGAGGATAATCAAAATTGCACTGACAACGATGTACCACTGATAGAGATGCATTCGACACGACCCCCTCATTTGCAACGGATGGTATCATCGCAGGAAAAAAAAAACCGCAAAGCGCGGTGCGCTGTGCGGTGAGGAGGGCTCGCGAAGTGCCTTGTCGGAACTTCGCGGGTTCTTAAATCAGTTGTATGCAACAATCTTGCGCACGGAGACGCGTCTCGAAGTGATGCTGTCATCGGAGCTGAATGAAACGCGAACTGGCAAGGTCAGTTGGTTGAAGGTTCGCGACTGTCTCCCCGAAAAGACTGTCGAGCGACCTGTGCCGTCAGTCACTCGAACGTAATCAGCGTTCGGCTCGGTGTTGATGTCGAGCATGAAGCTGATGCGTTTGCCAAGGTCGGTGCCGAAATCAACGAGAGTGCGTGTGTCATTGTGGAAGAACGGTCCAAACGAACGGCTCGGGAGGTTGCGTACCTGATCACCAGGCTGAGTTGGTGGAACAGGAGCCGGAACAGGAGCCGGAGCTGGAGCTGGATTTGGATTGGTCGGAGTTGTTGCGTCTCCGATGAACTCGCGGATTGGTGTGTTCACAATGTAGGTCGCATAGTTCCATGGAACACGCCCGCCATCGTGGATGCCAATAATCTTCAAAGAAGCGTCATCCAAAACCGTGCTGCCGCTGTTGCCGGGCTCGGTGTCGCACTGGTGACTGAATGCATCGCTGCCCCAGCCGCCATTGGTGCCGTTTTCGAGTGTACATGTTTGAGACCATTCCAGAGGACGCAATTGCGGGTGGCCGAAAATAGTCACTGGAGTGCCAGTCTTGGGACGGGCAGTGAGGTCCACTTCGAGTGCGACCGGTGGAATGTTGTCGACCTTGAAGATCGCATAGTCGCGGTCGTCGTTAAGCTCGGCAGCCAGAATGACCACGCACTTCGACTTGAGGTAAGCAGCCTTGTCCTTGCGGAAACCCCAGTCGACGGTCACCTTGTCACAGGGCTTGTTGTTGACGCGTTGTTCAGGAGCTTCGAAGCAGTGGCCTGCGGTGATCACGAGACCATTGCCGATGTGGGTGGCCGTGCAGCCCATCGAGATTTTGCCGAAAGCGTCGATGAGAGGGCGGTACTTTTCAGGAATATTCGCACCATCGTTTAGGACAGGCGTCAGCTCGTTGGAGCCGATGATTTTTTCTATGACATCTGGACTGTTGTATGAAGAGACATAAGTCAGGAGACCATTGGGACCCTGCGATTTGCGCACGGCGCGATCGGTTTGTCCCGTGCCGCAGGCCGTCATGAGCGCAGCAGCAACAATGAGCGGGGATCCTGAGAGGATTTGGTTTAATTGGCCGCGTGTCATTGTGGTCCCTTTCATCGTGAAGAGGGGTAGACTTATGCCCGTCATGGGCGCAAATGACCTTAACTTCGCGAGCGATGCATGTCTTGTTCAGTGCGCACCCTACAAAATGGGATGGCGCTGCGCAAGCCGACTGGCCAGTTTTTTTTTATATTATAAAAAGGAATGTGATTTGGGCAGTTACATTGCTCAGGGAAACAACTTCAGCGGTTTGAAATGCGATCTGCCGTGGGGAGCTGCCGACGTGCTCAGGCTCTCGGGTCGAAAGCCTTGCGCACAGCTTCGCCCACAAAATTAAGGCAAAGTATCGTCATAAAAAGGAAAAAGCTCGGAAATACCGCCAGCCACCAGGCAACTTGGTAGTTTGCGCGCGCCTGATCGAGCAATTCACCCCAGCTCGGGGTAGGGGGCGGTACTCCGAATCCAAGCAAGTCAAGCGATGCGAGCGAGTAAATACCTGAAATGATTGCAATGGGAGAAAAGGTGATCACCGGAATCAAGCTGTTTGGCAGAATGTGAGTAAAGAGCAGTCGCATGCGTCCTGCGCCGAGTGATACCGCGGCTTCTGTGAACGTGAGGTTTCGGTTGCGCAATGCTTCAACGCGCATGTACTGGGCTATGCCAGTCCAGCCGAATACACACAAAAACAACGCGAGAACAATCGGACTGGGCGTCACAATTGAAACAATAAAGAGAAGAAGAGGAAAGCTCGGCGTCGATTGAAAAATCTCAATCAGCCGCTGCCCGTACAGGTCAACATTGCCCCCGACGAAGCCGGTAAACAGACCGATGGTGATGCCGATGACGTACGTCACAAGCCAATAGGCAATGCCAAAGAGGAAAGAAATTCGGGTGCCGTAGAGCAGACGCGCGAACACGTCGCGCCCCGCGCTGTCAGTGCCCATCAGGTGAAGCTCTGTCGGAGCAGTCAGATATTCCGCTTGTTCACTGTCGATCTCAAAGGGGTCCCATTTGAGCGGAGGCCACACAGCCCATTCAAATTGATCCTTGAGCTCGCGGTAATCGATAACACCGGCGCCCTCTTGGCCGAGCT
The DNA here is from genome assembly GCA_041171905.1 of Pseudomonadota bacterium. Classification (GTDB taxonomy): domain Bacteria; phylum Bdellovibrionota_B; class Oligoflexia; order Silvanigrellales; family Silvanigrellaceae; genus RFOM01. Next base: position 1,992 of record JBEDKY010000290.1, on the reverse strand, counting down.
CTTCGCGCTCGTATTGAATGTACGCGGGAACAATGACCCGCCCGTTGAGTTTTGCGATGATCGGGCTTGAGTTGGTGATCACCTCGGCGAGCAGACTGGAAGCCATCATCACAAACAAAATGATCAGCGAAACAATAGCTCGTCTTGATCGTGTGAAGTGTTGCAGGCGTCTTTTAAAATCTGGTGACATTGCACTCGTGCCTTAATTTTTTGAAGAGAAATCGATGCGCGGATCGATGATGCGATAGAGCACGTCCGATAGCAGAAGAGCGATCTGACCCAGAACGGCAACAACGGTAATGACAGCCATCACAACTGGGTAGTCCCGCTCAATCGTCGCTTGGTACATCAACTTTCCGAGACCATCGAGGTTGAAGATCTTCTCGATGAGAAGACTTCCACCAAAGAACGCGAGAAGAATGGCGCTGAAGCCTGTGGACACAGGCAAAATCGCGTTGCGCAGGGCATGCTTCAAGATCGCCGTGCGTTTCGATACACCTCGCGCGAGCGCCGAGCGCACATAGTCCTGCTTGATTTGTTCAATGATTGAATTCTTCATCAAGATTGTCAGTGTCGTGAAGTTTCCGATCATGTAGCAAATCAGCGGAAGCACCATGTGCCAGGTGACGTCTTTGATTTTTTCCCAGAGCGTGAAAGTTTCCCAATCCAGTGAGTGGAGTCCCTGAATGGGAAACCATGCAAAGTATTGTCCGCCTGCGAAAAAGTGGATCAAGAGAATTGCAAGCATGAATTCGGGGACGCTGTAGAGCACAAACAACGCACCGCTGCTGGCCACGTCGAATTTGCTGCCATCGCGCAGTGCCTTCAAAATACCGAATGGAATGCAAACCAAGTACGTGAGAATGAAACTCGTCACGCCAAAAATAATCGACACAGGCAATTTTGAGGCAATGACCTCGATCACCGGTTGTCCCTGTGTGTGCGAATATCCAAATTCAAGACGTGCGATGTCTTTCAGCCAGAGCAGGTAACGCATGTAGATGGGCTTGTCGAAGTTGTAACGCTTCTTGAGCTCCTCGACGACCTCGTCGGTCACCGATTTGCTTGCAGCTCCGGTGCCGCTCATCGAGCTCTCGCCGGTTCTGTTGCCACCGCCCGCACCGCCTGCAAAACGAACTTTCGCAAGATAGGTCTCAACCGGTCCACCCGGGGCGATTTGAAATACGGTGAAACACAGCACCGTGATTCCGAAGAACGTCGGAATCATCAACAGGAATCTGCGCAGCAGATAGCTTGGGAAGTTCATATTATGCAGTTCTTCTCTTGCGACGCGCCGTGACAGGTTTCAGTTGTTTGTGATCTGCCAGAAAGCGCGGCCAATCGTGTAAGTGTAGGTGTCCTTTTCCTTCTTCACGTAGTTCTGATGAGCGTATAGCGAATAAAGACGCTCTGTCAGGAAGGTGTAGGGTTGGTCCTCATAAATCAGCTTCTGCAATTTGCGCGCAAGCTCCATGCGTTTGGACTTGTCGAGCGTGGCGCGGTGCTGGTCGATCAGCTTGTCGACTTCCTTGTTCGAATAGCCGATGAAGTTGCTTCCCTTGCTGCTGATAGATTCGCTGTGCCAGATCTGCTTGAGGTCGCCGTCGTTGTCGCGGCTCCAGCCGAGAGCAGCTCCATCGAACTTGCGGTCGTCGAGCAACTTGGTGAAGGTTGTCCAGTCAATGGCCTTGAGGTTGATGGCGACACCCACCTTGGCAGCTTTCTGCTTGAAGTCGACAAGTTTTGGTTCGGTTGTTTCCTTGGACTGCTGCGGATAAATAATGGTCAGTTCGAGTCGTTGACCGTCTTTTTCCAGAACTCCACCTTTGCCTGCCTTCGTCCAACCCGCTGCTGCAAGGCGTTCGCGAGCTTTTTTGAGATCGAATTCGACAGGTTTGAGCGCTGAGTCATGCTGCTCGCTCTTGACGCTGTATGGTCCGACCGTAGGCTCGGCCATGTCGTATTCGATTTTGCTGATCCATGTTTTGAGGT
>JBEDKY010000289.1:0-5490 GCA_041171905.1 Pseudomonadota bacterium | reverse complement strand
AGCGTCGGTGCTCGTGCTCACTCTCGCGTTTCCTCAGTTGGAGCTCAGAGCGCGGGCAATCTGCACAGACAGCTGCACGCCAAAGCCAGAGCTGATTTTGCGTGGAAATCCGACCGCCATGTTGCCGTTGGCGACACCTGCGATGTCAATGTGGCAGTATGGTTTGTTTTCCACAAATTCCTTGAGGAACATGGCTCCGACCGACGATCCGCAGGCTCCTGCAGTGGCACCGATGTTGATGACATCTGCAATGGTGCCCTTGACGTCCTCACCGATTTCATCCCACGTCGGCATCGGCCATACACGCTCGCCGGCCAGCTGAGCGGATGATTGGACAGTCTTTTCGAGCGTGTCGGAGTTGAACGAAAAGACTCCCGCTCCAAGGTGTCCCAGAGCAGTGATCATGGCTCCGGTGAGTGTCGAGTATTCGATGATTGTATCGGGCTTGAGGTCTTTTGCTGTGTAGGAGAGCGCATCAGACAACACGATGCGGCCCTCGGCGTCGGTGTTGAGAACTTCGATTGTCTTGCCGCTGTATGTCGTGAGTACGTCGCCCACACGATAGGCATGAGCGTCGATCATGTTTTCACACAGCGCAGCTACGGCAAACACGCGCACGGGCAGCTGCAATTTGGCAATCGCCACAACAGAGTTGAGCACAACCGCCGCACCCGACATGTCGTACTTCATGCCGACCTGATGGGTGGACGGAGTTTTGATTGAGTAACCGCCGGTGTCCATGGTGAGGCCCTTGCCGACAAATGCCAGCGAGGTTTTTGCGTTGGTCGGTGCATATTCCACCACGACAAATTGTGGCTCGTTGGAGCTGCCGCCAGCAACCGCCATCATCGCGCCAAAGCCCATCTGACGGAGTTTCTCAGCACCGTAAACCTGCACAGAGAGTCCCGCCGCGCGGGCTTTTTCACTCATCACCTCGGCAACATATTTTGGTGTCGCAACATTCGGTGGAGCATCCTGCAGCAATCGGCAGACTTCAATGGAGTCGGCAATGATGCCCGCTTCCTTCAGGCCGGCCTCTGCGTTGACTGCAAGCCCGGCGAACTTGAACTCAACCGGAGTTTCGAGGTCCTTGCGCGCATCTGCGCTGAGATTTGAATTTGGATATTTGTAGGTTCCCATGCGCAGGCCAATAGACATCTGCCCGACAAGATCGGCCGAGGACAAAAACGTGCTGGTTCCACAAAGGCTCACGCGAGCAGCCTTGAAGCGGGCTACCTCTTCAGCGATTTTCAAGCCAAGTTGACGAGCACGAGCAGCCTTTTCGTCAGTCTTTTTTCCTCCCCCGACGAGAACTACGCGCTTTGCAACAACCGTGTTGGAGCAGAGCGTCACAGCCGTCGAGAGCCACTTTCCTTCGAAATCCTTGAGCGCCGCAAGCGCTGCCACAGCGCCGCCCAACGATGAGTCGAGTGACTGCAGTTCACTGTTCTTGATTTTGCCCTGATCGAGGTCACCCTCGTCGAGCACGACTACGACAACGTCTGCGGACTGGTTGGCGATATTTGGTACTGTGGTGATATTGACAGGTTTCACGGGTGCTAACGTAGCCATGGAAGTCCTCTCTTGCTTTGATTGCTAACGAGCCCTAAGTGGTGGTTTCTGCTCGTCTGCGGCGTCGCGGGCGGGAGAATGGCCCAGAGTGCCTTTGAGTTCAAGTATTACGAGGGATTTTGTGGGGATTTTCCGACCGGTTTCACTGGTCTTTACAATCATCGGGATTGTCATCACCACAGCGACCGTCTGGTTCGTTCCGTGGGTGCTGACTTTTCATCTCGGCGTGCTCGTTTATTTCCCATATCAACCCAAGAGCGAGCAGCGCTATATGCGCATCACTGGCCCGTGGTCGGGCCCTAACAAAAAGAACTGGGTCGACGGCAAAGACATCCCCAAAGCCTGCAAATTGGCACTGGTGGCGGCCGAAGACACGAAGTTCTTCATCCATCACGGCATTGATCTTGAGAGTCTGGAAAAAAGCTACGAGTACAACCAACGAAAAAAGAAGGCCAAACGCGGCGGCAGCACCATCACCCAGCAGCTCGTGAAGAACGCTTTTTTGTCGCGCGAGCGAAGCTACCTGCGCAAGGCCCGCGAAATAGTCGGTGCCGTTTTGCTGGATGCGACAGCAAGCAAGAACCTGCAGCTCGACTGGTACTTTAACATCGTAGAATTCGGACCCAACGTATACGGCATCAAAGATGCTGCGCAATTCTACTTCAAGAAGCCAGCATCCCAGCTCAGCCAAAGAGAATGTGCGAGCCTCGTCGCCATCCTGCCAAGCCCAAACAAATGGAACAAATCTCTCAAAGCTGGCGCACCGTCGGGATTCCTTGCCGCACGTGTGGGAACCATCCTCGCGCGCATGAAGATGATCCCCGCCGACGAGCTCATAGGCTCCAGCCGCACAGCATCAGTGAGCAAGGGACAGAAAAAGCAGCCGCCGACATCCAGCCAGCCCCCGGGCGACACCGGTGCGCCATTGTCGATACCGCAGGGTCCCTCGGCGGACATTCCTGCTGACCCGCTTGAACAAGCCGAAATTCAAGCCGAAAAAGCTGAGCAGCTGGATTTGCCCGAGGAACTGGGCGAAGGCGAATGGGGAGCTTACGAGATTGGAAAAGACAGCTGGGGAACAGAAAAGCCCGCATCCAACAAGCAAGCCCCTGAAAATACGGATGCAAATAATCGTTAAAAGTTTACGCGTTCTTAGCGTCGTAAACGTTGCAAACTTAGGTTGAAGGTGCTAACCGAAGCATCTCTTCTGGCAAAGCCAGAGTAAACGTACCAAAGAGGATCGTCCCATGACTTCACCAACCGACATCACCAACCGTCGTCGCGCAGCGAAAATCGCTAAACGCGGCACTGCCCGTAAGAACCAAGTGCGTGCCAACGGCACCACGCCGCTTCTGTTCGCTCTCAACAAACCGACAGCGAATGAAAAGAAGTAAAAAGGTAAAAGTTTGACAATCGGGGCGCCTCACCACGAGTGGGGCGCCTCGCTTTTTTGCATCGAAATGTGTTAAGTTCGCTGTTCCGGAGATTCACTGTCGTTCAGGAGGTTACCAACCAGTATGCGTCCATCGGGTCCAAATCGCGCTCCAGTTCAAGAAGGTCCTCGCATCAATGACCGCATCAAAGCACCCGAAGTTCGCCTCATCGATGAGGTGGGTGGACAAGTTGGCGTCATTTCCACTCGCGATGCACTGGCCCGCGCTGAAGAAGCCGGACTTGATTTGGTTGAAGTCTCGCCCGATGCCGTTCCGCCGGTCTGTAAGCTGATTGACTACGGCAAGTACAAATACCAGCAAAGCAAAAAAGCTCAGGAAGCCAAGAAAAAGCAGGTTGTGATTGAGGTCAAAGAACTCAACCTCACGCCCAATACCGATGCCCACGACATTGAAACAAAGCAGAATCATATCCGCCGCTGGGTTGCTGAAAAGAACCGCGTTCGCGTGGGTGTCAAATTCCGCGGCCGTGAGATGTCACACCAAGAACTCGGTCACGAAGTGCTCCAGCAGCTCATCAAAGGCATCGAAGATCTCGTTGTGCCCGAGGCACCTCCCCGTATGGAAGGCCGCCGTCTGACGATCACCTTGCTGCCACGCGGCGAGAAGGAAAAATAAATCTACAGGTCAATTTGACACATCCGGAAGGATTGAACTAATCTTTTGGGGTTAGTTTTCTCCTCCTTTTTGTTGCGTTTTTAGGGCCGCTTTTGCAGCGGCCCTATTTTTTTGCTCAACGACGACTCAGTTTGAGCGTCACGGAGTGTCCCTCTATCTCGAGCTGCTGTTCAAACGCGACAGCTGCCAGGCTCGCGACACATTCGCTGAGAGTTTCGTCTTCGATGTAAGCGCGGTTCTTTTCGATGGCCGACTGGAACAGCGCATTGCTGGTGAGAATCTGCAGCGAAATGCGATCTTCAACCTCGAAGTTTGCGCTCTTGCGCGCCTTTTGCACCAAGCTGACAACCTCGCGGGCCAGGCCTTCCATGCGCAGCTCTTCACTGAGCGTGGGGTCGAGAGCGGCAACAAGCTCGGCATCGGTAGCCACCAGCTGATGTCCGGTGCCCTGCAATTCTACCGTTACCATGTCGGGAGTCAGGTCCGTTCCCAAAGCTTGGATGGTCTGCTTCTGCAAAGCCTTCTGACAATCTGCAGGTGAAAGTTGCGCCAATGCGGTCTGCATGTCCTTCATCCGATCGCCTAATACGCGGCCAAGCACTTTGAAATTGGGCTTGACAGTGATCTTGGCCAGCGACGACGGGTCGAGAGTGATTTCGACCGTCTTGACGTTGAGTTCGTCGGCAATCACATCACGCATACCGGCAAGCTGCTTGGCCGCAGACTCCTGCACAACACCAATTGTGATGGACGACAGCGGCTGACGATTTTTGAGCTTATGGGCTGTGCGGATATTGCGACCGAGTTCGACAACGCGGCGTGCGAGAGCAACGCGCGCCAGCAGGTCCTGCTCCTGTGCAGAGAGGGTGCGCACCTGCGGCAACAGCGAAAGATGAACACTGCCAACCTTTTGAAGTTCTTTTGTCAGCGCCAGTTTGCCGAAGAAATACTCAGCCGAAAATGGAGCGAAAGGAGCAAGCAATTGCACTGTGCGGACCAGGACGTCAAACAAAGTCGAAAATGCCTCTCTGTCGGCATTCCAAAAACGGCGGCGGCTGCGGCGGATATACCAGTTGTTCAAATCGTCGAGGAAGTCGACAATCGACGGAACGGCCTTGGCTATCTGATAGGAATTCATTGACTCATCGACAAGACGGGTCAGTTCATCCAGCCGCAGCTTGATCCAGACGTCGAGCTCATTTTTGCTTTGCAGCGATTCGCTTTCCGGATCAAAATTTTCCAACGCGGAATAGGTCGCAAAAAACGCATACGCATTCCATAGCGGCAGCAGCACGCGGCGTGTGTTTTCTTTGACTCCCTCGACACTGAAGCGCACTTCCTCGGCTACGGTCGCAGGTGAGTTGAGCAGGAGGAGACGAACCGAATCGGCGCCGTATTCGTCCAGCGTGCCCATCGGATCGGGATAATTTTTAAGACTCTTGCTCATCTTGCGCCCGTCGGCCGCGAGAACAAGCCCGTTGACAACCACGTTTTTAAACGCCGGTTGCCCGAAAAGCGCGGTGCTCAAAATGTTGAGCGTGTAGAACCAGCCACGGGTCTGATCGATTCCCTCGCAGATGAAATCGGCGGGGAAATTTTTCTTGAATTCGGCAGCGCCCTCGAACGGCCAGTGCCTTTCTGCGTAGGGCATTGACCCCGATTCAAACCAGCAATCGAACACAAACGGCACGCGTTTCAAAACGCCTCGACCAGTTGGCGAGGGAATCGTGATGCCGTCGATAAATTCCATATGCAGGTCTTCAATCTTGCGGCCGGCGTATTTTTCAAGCTCAGCGACCGATCCCAAACAAACGGTCTCACCGGTCTCGTCATTCTTCCAGATAGGAAT